>NZ_CP083552.1 GCF_025144145.1 Leisingera sp. M658 | reverse complement strand
TGCAGCGCCGCATGGCGCCGGGCCACCGAGGCCGCGGCCTGGCGCAGGATATCCAGATCCGGTGCGTTTTCCAGTTCGAACCAGTCGCAGGAATTGCCGTTCAGCCCCTGGCAGGCAAGCATCTTTTCATAATAGATGTAGATGCGGTTCAGCGTCGTCATCGGGTGGGTTTCAGGCATTGGCCAGTTCCTTGGCCGCGGCGGGCTTGCCTGCCGGTGTCTGCGGCTGTGCGGCCTCCGTTGCGGGCTGCTGGCGCAATTGTTCGCGGATTTCGCGTTTCAGCACTTTGCCTGTCAGCCCGCGCGGCGGTTTGGCGCCCTCCGTCAGGATAATCACCTCCGACAGGTGTTGCGCCCAGCTGCAGTTTGCTTTCACTGCTGCCAGCAGATCCGCAGGGCTGCCCGCAGGTCCCGGCGCCATCTGCAGCAGCAGCACCGCCTCGTCCGCGCCTGAGGCCGGGCGGGCCGCCAGAGCAGCCTCTTGCACGAATGGCAATTTCAGCGCTTCTTCCTCAACCGGCAGGCCGTAGACCGGGCCCTGGGCTGTGTTCACCGTGTCGACATCGCGGTCGATCTGGTAGAAGCGCCCGAAATTGTCACGAAAGCCGACATCCCCGGTCCACCACCAGCCGTCCCGGACCACATCATGGGTGCGGTCGTGCTGGTTCCAGTAGCCTTTGAACAGGGTCGGCCCCTTGACCATCATCCGTCCGACCTTGTGGGCAGGCAGCCGGCGGCCTTCTGCATCGGCGATTTTCACCGCCGGGCTGGCCGGTGTCGGGCGCCCCACCATCCGGCCGAAATTCCGGGTCCGCCGTTCGCTGATCTTCACCAGCGCCGCAAAGCCGATTTCCGAGGTCCCGAAGAACTCCATGAACAGGGAGCTGACCAGCGGCTTGCCGAACAGCCGCAAAAAGGCGCCCTTGGCTGTCAGCTGCCGGATGTAGTGTTCGTGCATGGCGTCGCCGCTGGACATCCACATGCGCACCGACGACAGGTTGTATCCGTCCAGGCCGGTCTGGCACATGTTCTGGTAGATGTCGGGAAAGGCAAAGAACAGGCGCGGCTGCCAGTCGCTGATAGACTGCAGGATGTGCCCGGCGCTTAGGTCTGTCACCACATGGGTCTGCACCCCGGCCGCAAGCGAGGTGATGCAGCCGGCCTGGCTGATATGATGGTTCATCCAGCCCGCAAACATCACCGGGTTGCGCCGGGTTATGAACTGAATCCGCATCTGGCCCTGGGCCGCCAGGATGAAACTGTCCGACCCGTGCAGAACCCCCTTAGGGAAACCGGTGGTGCCGGATGTGTGGCAGATCATGACATGCTGATCGCGGTCCATATGCGGCGGGATGTAGTCCACTGGCATCTGGGCAAAGACGTCCGGCACCGGGATCACGTCGATGCCCGGGGCCTTGGTGCTGCCGTCGGTCAGAAAGATCCGGTCAATCCCGTCCAGCGGCAGGCCGCTGTCCTGCAGCGCCTGCAGCCCGGCGCAATCGGTCACAATTGTTCTGGCGCCGCTGTTGCGGATGAAGTTCAGAAAGTTCTGAACCGGCATCCGGCCATTGACCGGAACCGAGATTGCACCCCGGCGCATCGCCGAATAGCTCCACAGAAAATAATCCAGGGAGTTGCTTTTCCAGATCGCCACCCGGTCAAACCGGCGCACGCCATGGCTGTGCAGCATGCGGCACAGCCGGTTGACGGTATCGCGCAGCCCGGCCCCGGTCAGCCCGTCATCCGGGATGCCGTACTGCGGCAGTTTTTCGTCGGTCGTGAAGAAGATCTCGTCTTCGCGCCCGGCGATTGCGGTGTCCATCAGGGTTGCGATGTTGACGGTGCGGTCGAGAATGAATTGCAGACGTTTCGGAAACACGGTTAAGCCCTTTCCTTTAAAAGAATATCCGGTATTCGATGCCGATGTTTGAGCTGTCCTTTAGGGTGCCGTAGGGCGACCCCGCGGGGCCATCCAGCCAATCGGCATAGAGGTAAATCACGCTTTGGGAGCCGAGCCGGTACTTGCCCCGCAGCCGCACATAAAGGTCGTCTTCAAACCAGCTGGAAACAGTGGCTTCGGCGGACCGGCGGGTATCGTCGCTTTCCCAGGTATAGGACAGGCTGGAGCCGGTTTGCCGGTCTTCATACTGCCCGTAAACAGTCCTGACGCCTGCCGCCAAGGGCGCCAGCGGACCCGCCCCGCTGCTGCGGCTGGTCTGCAGGTCGCGCCAGAACAGCTGAACGGCCAGCCTGCTGGTGCCGGCCAGCTCGCGCTCGGCGCCCAGGACGGCCTGAACCTCATCTTCGGGCAGCAGCGCTGCGGGAATGGCGAAACTGCCGGATTTATACTCATGCAGCGCCGCCTCGCCGTAGAACCGCCAGGCGCCGCGGACCAGGTCGAAATCAGCGCCCACCATGAACAGATGCGGCACCACCGGCTGCACGCCAGCGCCATCCGCCCACAGATAGGGCAGGTTGGCCGGGCCTGAATAAA
Source organism: Leisingera sp. M658 (assembly GCF_025144145.1). NCBI lineage: Bacteria > Pseudomonadati > Pseudomonadota > Alphaproteobacteria > Rhodobacterales > Roseobacteraceae > Leisingera > Leisingera sp. M658. Next base: position 92,937 of record NZ_CP083552.1, on the reverse strand, counting down.
CGCTGATCCCAAGATCGCCGAACCCTGCGGCCCAGCCGATCCGCCCGCCATAGGCCTGGTCATCGCTTTCAACCGGCTCGTCCGGCAGCGACAAAGCACCGGGGTAAATCCCCTGCGGCAGGACGCTGCTGCGGGTGTTGGTATAGGCATAAGCCGACAGCGTGACGTCGGATCCAAGAAACACCGTGCCCCAGATCCCGTCGGAGCCAAACCGGTTGCCCTGTTCCTCATAGACGGCAAAGCGGAAATTGCGCGGCGAGACTACGTCGGTCGGAATGAACCCGTCAGCAACCCCCTGCACATGCACGTGCCGCCCGGCGCCAAGGGTAAAGCTGCCTGCCTGAAATTCTGCGTATGCTTCGCGCAGGGCCTGGGTTTCATTGATGGCCCGGTCCTCCCGGCCGCTGCCCTGCACCGTCCCGCCGGTAAACAGATCCAGCGTGCCGCCGGCTGCGTCCATGCTGTGCGAAAAGCGATAGTTCAGCCGCCCGAATATGCCGGTGCCGCTGTCGGTGAAGTTGGCGTTGCCGCCTTGGATCCCGGTGGCGAAATACCCGTTGAATTCAGCCCGCGCCGGTGCCGCGGCGGCCAAGGCCGCGGACAGGAGCAGACCCGGTTTCAGAAGCCTTTGCAGCATGGTCAGGCAGCCTCGGCGCCGGTGTAGTCCCGGCAGAACAGGCTCAGCTGCTCGGGCGAGGCCAGAAGGGTGTCCAGCCGGGTCAGTTTCAGATTGCTCTCAAACGGGTCACCCGATGGGGGCGCATGCAGCAGATCCGTCATCTGCCACGAGAAGGCCTGCCCGGCCCAGGCCCGCTTCAGCGCCTTTTGCGCATAGTCCGCCAAGGCGTCCTGCCGGCCCTCAAACAGCAGCTTGCGGAAGCTTTCGCTCAGCTCGCGGATGTCGGCGATGGCCAGGTTCAGGCCTTTGGCCGCCGAGGGCGGCACGGTATGGCCCGCATCGCCCGCCAGAACCACATTGCCCAGCTGCATCCGGTCCGCGACATAGCCCTGCATCCGGACCATCAGCCGTTCTGTCACCTTGCCGGGGCTGAAATCCACATCCGGCCCCAGGCGGCGCTGCATCTCGCTCCAGAACCGGTCATCGGACCAGTCTTCGGCCTGGTCCTCCGCGCCGCATTGCAGGTAGGTGCGGCTGACCGTGTCCGAGCGCATCGACCACAGCGCAAACCCGCGCGGGTGATAGGCATAGGTCAGCTCGGGCGAGACCGGAGGGGTTTCGCTCAGCACGCCGACCCAGGAAAACGGCAGCCGTTTGCTGCTGCCGCCCCCGGCGCCGTTCACCAGCCGGCGCGCCGGGCCATGCGCCCCGTCGCAGCCGGCAACAAAGCGGCATTCCAGCCGGTGTTCAGCGCCGTCCTTGCGATAGGTGATGATATGCGGCTCCGATTCCGGATCCGACAGCCGGATGTCCTCGGCACCGTAGACCGGACTGCGGCCGCTGGCGGCCAGCGCATTGGTCAGATCGCAGGTCAGCGCCGACTGGCCGTAAACCGTGCAGGAATGCCCGCCGCTCAAGGCCTCAAGATCAATACGCCGGGTCTGATCCCGCCAGCGCAGGTTCATGCCCCGCTGCGGCAGGCCCAGCCGGTCCAGGCGGCCGGCCAGCCCGGCCTGGCGCAGGAAAGCAACGCTGGCGTGATCCAGCTGCCCGGCCCGCACCCGGCGCTGCACATGCGCGCGGCTGCGGTGTTCCAGCACCTGATTGTCGATTCCCAGACGGTCCAGAAGAATCGAAAGAAGCAGCCCGGACGGGCCGCCGCCAATAATACCAACCGTCGTACGCATGGGGATTTCCGCTCCGCTTTGCTGTTTCGCGCCGACGCTAGATAGCCGCGGCGGATACCGGAACTCTCAAAGTCGATAGGTGACAGGCGGGCCGCAATTCCCGCCTTATCCGCACAATTCATTTCAGCCTGACGGCGTTTCCAGCCGGTTGATGAGCCTATGGCAGTAAAGGGATACAGAGCCTTGAAACTTCTCCTCGTCGACAATTTTGACAGTTTTACCAATAATATAGCCGACTTCTTGCGCGGCCAGCGCGATGGTCTTTGCATCGATGTCATCCGCAATGACGGCTACGGTTTTCTGCAGAGCCCGGAATTCCTGAGCTATGACGGAATCATCATCTCACCGGGGCCGGGCAACACCGGCGTCGCCAGGGATCTTGGCATCTCCCTGGATATTCTGCGCCGCGACAGCCGCCCTGTGCTGGGGGTCTGCCTGGGCCATCAGGCGATGATCGTCGAGGGTGGCGGCGTCGTTGAACTGGCGCCGCAGCCAATGCACGGGCGGGTCAGTCAGATCACCTGCAGCGGCGAGGGGCTGTTTACCGGCCTGCCCAAGACACAGAAGGTGATGCGTTACCATTCCTGGACCGTGAACCCGGAGCTGCCGCAGGGCTTTGTCTGCGATGCCTGGACCGAAGACGGCATCGTCATGGGTATCCGCAGCATTGAATCCCCCCGCTGGGGCGTGCAGTTCCATCCGGAATCGATTGCCACGGAATACGGCCGGGCGATTCTCGGCAACTTTCTGAATCTGGTCGATGCGCATCAGGGCCGGACCGCGGCCAAGGCCCGCAGCAATGCCGCAAACGCCGCCCCCGCCCGCAGCCTGTACTGGCACAAGCTGGGTGCGGCCATCGACCCGGCGGCGCTGGTCGAAGCGCAGGGGCTGGTCAATGGCCGCCGCCCGCAGCTGCTGGAAAGCAGCCTCGCGCAGGAGGGGCTGTCGCGCTATTCCATTGTTGAGGCGCCGGCGGACCCGGACCGCAGCGTAACCTATTGCGTGCAAACGCAGACCCTTCGCGAATATGAGGGAACCGCGCTTGCCGCCGAGCGGCAGATGCCGGTGCTGGACTATCTCAGCAATTGCCTGGGTGTTGTATCCTGTCCCGGCGGTCAACCGCCGTTCCCGTTCCTCGGCGGCCTTATCGGCTGGCTGGGCTATGAGCTGAAATCGGAACTCCTGGGTGTTTCCTCCCCGCCCTCGAAAACCGAAGACGCCGCCTTTCGCCATGTGCCGCAGTTCTTTGTGATCGACCATCTTGAAGATGCGGCCTATGCGGCGGTCTGCCTGCCGCAGGACGCCGAGGAATCCCAATTCGACAACGCCCTGTCGGCGCTGCAGACAACGTTTGCCAAGGCGGCCAGAATGCAGGTTGCCCTGGCGCCCGCCAAATCCCGCCCGCCGCTTGAATTCACCATGCGGCACGGCCCCCAGGCCTATCTGGACCGGATCATCAAATGCCAAGACCAGATCCGCGCCGGCGAAAGCTATGAGCTGTGCCTGACCAACCAGATTACAGCTGAGCTGGAAGATCTGGATGCCTGGGAGTTTTACAAGCTTCTCCGCCAGCGCAACCCGGCGACTTACAGCGGTTTCCTGAACATCGGCGGCACCGAGGTGGTGTCTTCCTCGCCGGAACGTTTCCTGCGCGCGGATCAGTCCGGCCTGCTGGAAAGCAAACCGATCAAGGGCACTGTCAGACGGGGGGCCACGCCGCAAGAGGATGCGGAACTGGCCCGCCGTCTGCAGAGCACCGAGAAAGAACGCGCCGAAAACCTGATGATCGTCGATCTGGTGCGGCATGATTTTGCCGCCACTTCGATCCCCGGTTCTGTCGATGTGCCCAAGCTGTGCGCGATTGAGACCTATAAGACCGTGCATCAGATGGTCTCGACCATCCGCGGGCGGCTGAAACCGGGCCTGACCAGCGTTGATGCCATCCGCAGCTGTTTCCCCGGCGGCTCTATGACCGGGGCTCCGAAAATCCGCTCTGTGGAAATTCTTGATCAGCTCGAGGAAGGCCCGCGCGGGGTCTATTCCGGGGCGATCGGCTGGATTGGCTACAACGGGCAATCGGATCTTTCGATCGTCATCCGCACGGTGGTGAAGCAGGGCGCGTCCGTCTCCATCGGCTGCGGCGGCGCCATCACCTATCTGTCGGACCCCAAGGCCGAACTGGATGAGATCATGCTGAAAAGCCAGGCCCTGGTCCGGGCATTGGCGGAACATCTAACCGGCCATTCAGAACACTACCGGATTTCCAACGGTCTGCAGGCGGCGCCGGCAGGCACCTTCGCAAAGTGAAGCAGGACTTCGAAAAGGATACCCTCATGCCCGATTCATTTTCACGGCTTCCCCGCCGCGGTTTTCTTGCCCTTGGCGGCGGCAGTCTGGCAACCGCAATGCTGGCACCCGGCCTGGTGCTGGCGGCCCCGGATGCGTTGGAGGTTGCAACCGCGGTCAACAATATCGAGCTGACCGGAGCGATGGCCGCAATGGCCAAGGTCGAGCTGCGCCGCACCGGTGCGCCGGTGCGCACCCGCGATCTGGAGGTTTCCACGGCCCGGCAAGGCGGCAAGGACCTTAGCGACCGCCGCTATGTCTTTCTGGCCCCGGCGGATGTGCGCGACACCAAACTGCTGGTGCACGAGCAAGGCCGAAAGGACAATGACCTTTGGCTGATGCTGCCCAGCCTTGGCAAAGTGCGCCGGATTTCCGCCTCTAAGCAGGCCAATGCCTTTGCCGGAACGGATTTCAGCTATGCCAACCTTATGGCGATGCGGCTGGAAAACTTCACCCATGCCATCACCGCCAGCAGTGGCAGCAGCATCACATTGGAAAGCACCGTGCGCAGCGCCGGCTACGGGCGCAGCATCGGCTATGCGCGCGCGGTGACCCAGGCCAGGGCCGGGTCGATGGTGCCGTTCCAGATTGATTACTTCGATCAGAAGGGGCGCCATCTGAAGACCCAGAAAATGTCCAAGGCGGCCCAAGCGCCGGATGGCAAACACATCCTGCGGTCGCGCCACATGATTGTGCACGGCAAAGGCCGGGAAACCCTGATCAGCCTGAGCAAAATCGATTTCAGCCCAAATTTCGGCGGCGGTCATTTCAGATCCCAAAGCCTTTGACGCCCCATCAGGAGAATTAAGCCTATGCCTCTGGAACATTTCGGACACCTCAACGCGCCGAACCCCATCAACCCGCTGCTTGACCGCAAGCTCAAGACCTGCGGCCTTTACACCCAGGTCGTCGGCGCCAACGGCAACCAGCTGCATTGCGGCGACGACAAGCTGGTGCTGGACTTTGTGCCCGGCCATGGCTGTCTGCCGCTGGGCCATGGCCCGAATCCGGTTGCGGAAACGGTCGCGGAAACCCTGAAACTGCCGCTCACCAATCTGGTTCAGCCGTATTTTTCAGAAGCAACCGAAGTGCTGGCCCGGCGTCTGATGTCGCTGTCGCCGATCATCACCGAGCGTGTCAACTTTGCCACCACCGGCACCGAAGCGATTGAAATCGCGCTGAACTCTGCCCGATTGGCGACCGGGCGGCTGCGCTTTATCGCGGCGGTCAATGGCACCCATGGCAAATCCATCGGCGGGCTTTCCGTCACCCATACCGACCCGGTCAACGAATTTGCCGAACTGGCGGGCACGGTGTTTGTGCCCTTTGGCGACATTGATGCGATGGACCGCGCCCTGGCGGCCGAGGGTGACTCGATGGCGGCTGTCATCCTGGAGCCGGTGCAATCCGAGGGCGGCGTCAAACTGGCCTCCAAGGCCTATTTCGAAGCGGTCCGCGCCCTGTGCGACAAGCACGGTGTTTTGCTGATTCATGATGAGATCATGACCGGCACCGGCCGCACCGGGCATTTCTTTGCCACCGAATGGACCGGCGGCAACCCTGATATCATCGTTCTGGGCAAGGCTCTGGGCGGCGGTGTCATGCCGATTTCGGCCTGCCTGCTTGGCCCCCGTGCGGTGACCAAATCGCTGGATTTCCAGCAGATGTCCAGTTTTGCCGGCAGTGCCTATGCCGCTACCGCCGCCAATTCCATGCTTGACGTGCTGCTGGAAAACGACAGCGAGCTGCTGCGCAGCATCCGCGCCCGCAGCAGCACCCTGGAGGGCATTCACCAGCGCCTGCAGCGCGCCTATCCCGAGCTGATCGCAGACACCCGCGGCTGCGGTCTGCTGCATGGCATCGAATTCCGCCGTCAAACCAATGTGGTGGCAGGGTCCGAGGGCGCGTTCCTGGGCCTGGCAGGTTCCAGCCAGCAGTATCCGGCGCTGACGGCAGGGCACATGCTGTCAAACGACGTCCGGGTCACGCCGGCAGCGAACTGCAAGGGCGTGCTGCGGATCATGCCCAGCTATCTGACCACAGACGGGGAATGCGAAACCTACGCCGCCGCGCTGGAGGAATGCCTGGATGCGCTGGCAGCACAGGACACGGTACGCGCCACCAAGCATATCACCGGCACCGCCAAGGCGGGGGAGCGGGAATCCGCGGTTGAATTCCTGGGGGCGGATCCGGTCGGCGACATCGGCCCGGACGAAGGTCGATTTGGCTTTATCGTGCATCAGCTGGAAACCGATGACCTGCAGAACCTTGATCCGTTGTTGCGGCAGGTGACCCGCAGCCAGCGGGATGTGCTGACCAATCTTCTGGGCGAGTTCGACGAACCCATCCTGCTAAGTCGCGCCCGGATCAAGGGCAAGGACGGATCAAGCGCGGTCGGCGACTTCATCCTGCTGCCCCGCAGTGCCCGGCAGCTTTTGGCCATGCCGCAGGACGACGCCTGCGAGCTGGTGCAGAAATGTGTGAACCTTGCCGTCAAGCGCGGTGCGCGGATTGTCGGTTTGGGCGGCTACACCTCGATTGTGACACGGGGCGGCTCGCGGATTGATCCGCTGGGCCAGGCGGTGACCACCGGCAACGGCTTTACCATCGAAGCGGCGCTGATGGCCGCGGACCGCGCCACCACCACGCTGGGCCGCAGCCAAAGCGACGCCACCGCGGCGATTATCGGTGCGGCAGGATCAATCGGCAGCGGCATGGTGCAGATGATCTCGGCCCGGGCCCGCCGCCTGTATCTGTTTGTGAACCCGGCGACCCCGCTGGAAAAATCCTTTCTGCGGCTCAAGCGGTCGCTGGCCGCGGGGCTGAAAGCGTCCCGCGACGGTGAACTTCCGGCCCGTGCCGGCTCTGTTCTGGACCGCGCGATGAAGCTGATGGACGGGCAAACCGACCCGGCGGCACTGGCGGAACAGCTGCTGCGCGATCCCGAGTATTTTGTGATCTCGGACAATTGCAGCCGCGATCTGCGCAACGCCGATATCATTTACTCGGCCACCAGCTCCACCGACAAGCTGATCACGCCCGAGGATCTGCGCCCGCAAAGCGTGGTCTGCGATCTGTCCCGGCCCGGCAACATCAGCTATCGCTGCCGCGAAGAACGCGATGATGTGCTGATCATGGACGGCGGCGTCATTGCCTATCCTGGCCGCCCGCAGCTGGCGCTTGGCATTCCGATGCCCAAGGGGGTCGCCTTTGCCTGTATCGCCGAAACCGTCATGCTGGCGCTGCGCAAGCATTATGAAAACACTTCAGTCGGGGCTGCGCCGTCGCACCGCGAAGTCAGCATGCTGCGCGAAATCGCCGCCGGCACCGGGTTTGAGCTGGCAGACCTGCGCGCCTTCGACAAGCCCATCGGCCGGGTCGACTGGGGCAGTCTGATTGGCGACGGCAGCCCAAAGGCCGCCGGAAGTGACGACGCCCTGTCCCAGGCCAGCGCTGCTGCCGACCCGCGCTCGCTGACCAGTGATGACAGCATCGACTATTATCACCGCATGATCGGCCAGCGTGCCGAAGGCATCAGCGCAAGCGATCCTGCGATCAAGGAGATGGACGGCGGGATCTTCACCTGGAAGGATCTCGATCATGCGGCCGGCGTGTCGGCTGCCCGCTTCCTGACGCTGGGCATTGATCGCGGCGCGCGGGTCTTTGTGGCGGGGGCCGGCAATTTTGCCCATATCGCCGCCGTTGCAGGCCTGTGGCGCATTGGCGCCGTGCCGGTCACCCTGGACAGTTCGCTGCCGCAGGACCGCCTGCGCGCCATGATGCAGGTCGCGGCACCGGTGCATGCGCTGTGCAGCCCCGGCATGGAGGCAGGCCTGACGGATCTGCTGCCAGTGGCACTGCTTGAAAGCAACGCGCAGCTTCTGGGCCAGACCGCAGCCGGCCCGCAATCCACAGCCGCAAGCGCCGGGGCGGAGGCTGTTGTGATCTTCACCTCCGGGTCCACCGGATTGCCCAAGGCGGTGCCGCATTCCTTCCTCGACCTGGTCAATATGGCCGAGAATTATGGCCGCCACAATGTCGGGCTGTCGCCGAAGGACAACGTTATCGTCACCTCCAAGCTCAGCTATTCCTATGGCTTTTCGGTGTCGATGACCGCGCTGTATCACGGTGCCGCCCTGTTGCTAGGCAACGGCCGGTTCGATCCCGCCGCCATTCTGGACCAGATCGAACAGCAAAAGGCGACGGTGCTGTTTTCGGTGCCGACCGTCTACAGCATCCTGGTCAAGCAGCCGCCGCGCGATCTGTCGACGCTGCGCCAGTGCATCGCCGCCGGCGAGGCCCGCTCGCCCTTTGTCGATGACGCCTGGGAACAGATCAGCGGCATCAGCATTCAGGACGGTTTGGGTGCCACCGAAATCATGTCCTTTGCCCTGGCCACCCCCAAAGGTGAAGCCGGCGGCAGAAGCATCGGCACCATCGTTCCCGGTTTCAGCATCGAAATCCGCAATGCGCACGGGCAGGTGACCCGCACCGGGGAGGCCGGGGTGGCCTGGGTGCGCGGTAATTCGGTGGCGACGGGCTATCTTGGCAATCCGGATGCAAGCGCCCAGGCGTTTCAGGATGGCTGGTACCGGACTGATGACATCATGCGGATGGATGGGGATGGCCGGTTCCATTACCTGGGCCGGGCAACGGATCTGACCAAAGTCGGCGGCGTCTGGGTGTCACCTGCGGAAACCCAGAACTTCCTCAACGCGCATCCCTTGGTTGCGGAATGCGCAGTGGTCTTGCGCGAGCATCCCGAACCCCTGGTGCGGCCTTATGCCTTTGTGGTGCCCGCCGCTGGTGCCACCGCCGGCCCCGGGCTGGAGCAGACCCTGAAGGCTGCCATCAGCGAGATGTTCGCCAAGTCCCAGGTCCCGCACAAGATTTTCTTCCTCGACGCGCTGCCGCGCACCGGTAACGGCAAGGTGCAGCGCTTCGCCCTCTCGGACATGGTCCAGGACAAAATCAACCTTGAATCCATCAGGCTGCAGTAAGATCCATGACACATTCAAAACCCCTTCTCGCCAGGTTCATGCGGCGTTTCGCATCCTTTGTTCTGGCACAGCGCATATTGGCCGTCGTCTTTATGCTGGCGGTCTCCGCCACCCTCATGAGCGGCCTTGCCCGCGTCGGCTTTGACACCTCTCCGGAAAGCTTCTTCCTGGAGGGGGCCGAGGTCATCGAAGACTGGTACGCCTTCAAGGAGAAATACCAGTCGGATGAGTTTTCCTTTATCGTCGTGACCCCGCCAGAGGCCAATGCGGCTTTTGTCCAAAAGCTGGAGGGATTTGCAACCCAGCTGGAAGACATCGAAGGCGTCGACCGGGTGACTGCGCTGCACAATGTGCGTTCAATCACGGGCGAGGATGATGTTCTTGATGTCGGTGACTATCTGCATGCCGGCCTGTCGCAGGCCGAAGTCACCGAACGGCTGGAAAAGGCAGCCGCCCATCCCTATTACCACGGGCTGTTCGTAAACGATCGCGGCAGCCAGTTCGGTGTGCTGGTGGAAACCGTCAGCACCTTCTCGAACGCTGACAAAGAGGGTTTCACCCAGGCGGTGCGCGCCATTCTTGCGCAGCCGGAGTATGCGGCGTGGAACGGCACAGCCATCGGCGCGCCGATCCTTGACGCGGACGTGCAGCGCATTGTCGGCATGGAAAGCGGCATTTTCGGCAGCATCACCTTTACGCTGGTGATGGCGGGCTTTTTCATCGCCTTCCGCCACCGGCTGGCCTTGGCGCTGCCGCCGCTGGTTGCTTGTCTCTCCATCGGTTGCGCCCTTGGCGCAATGGGGCTTTGGGGGACGGACGCAGGTTTGCTTACGCCGATTGTCCCCTCCTTCCTGATCTCGGTCGGACTGGGCACCGCAGCCTATCTGCTGTCGGATTTCACCACCGCCCGGCGCAAGGGCGAACCGGTGCAGGCGGCCATTCTGGACACCATGGAACAGGCCGGCGGCCCGGCGCTGCTGGCAAATATCACCACCGCCGGCGCGCTGTTTGCCTTCTCCGGCTCGCGGGTGCTGCCGGTGCGTGATGTGGGCCTGACCCTGGGCATCGGCCTGATGACAGCCTGTATCTTTACCCTGATCCTGTTCCCGCTGCTGGCCAATCTGTGGGGCCACCGCATCCGGCAGCAGCCGGGCCGCAGCACACACAGCCCGGCGCTTGCCGCGATGGCAAATTTCGCCATCGGCGCGCCGCGGCTGATTGTGGCCGTGTTTGCCCTGCTGGTGGCCTTTGCCATCGCCGGGGTCAGCAAACTGGAAACGGATTACTACTATCTGGGCACCTTCAAGAAGGACTCGGATCTGTTTCAGGCGCATCAGGCTGCCAATGCGGCCATCCCGGTCTCCAACTCGATCGAGGTGCTGATCTCGCTTGGCAAGACCGATGCGCTGAAAGAGCCCGCCGCCCTGCGCGCTGTTGATGCCATCACGCAAAAAGCACTGGCAGCCGTGGACCAGGATGTGCCGGTCAAATCCTACACTCTGGCTGATGTGGTCAAGGAACTGTCGGAACAGACCCTGGGCAGCTATGCCATTCCTGACAACCGCAACGCCATTGCCCAGCTGATCCTGCTGTTCGAAAGCTCCGGCCATGACGAGATGGAGCGGGTGGCCAGTGCCGGCTTTGACGAAGCCCGGCTGACCTTCCTGGTGCCGTCGCGCGCCTACAGCGCCTATACGCCGCTGGTCGAAACCATCAAGGCCGAGGCCGCTGCCGTGATGGCCGAAGCAGGCTATCCGGATGCCGCGGTTGTGGTCACCGGTGTGGTTCCGATGTGGCTGGAAATCAGCACCTTCCTGACGGAAACGCAGATTTCTTCCTTTCTGATGGCAACCGCGATTGTGGCGCTGGTGATGATGCTGATCGCCCGGTCGGTGGTGATCGGGTTGACAATGGCGGCAATCAACGTCTGCTGCGTGCTGCTGGTCCTGGGCTTCATGGGCCATATGGGGATTATCCTGGATCCCTTCACCATCCTGATCGGCGCAATTGCCCTGGGTATTCTGGATGACGACACGATCCATTTTGCCCGCAATTTCCTGGACCGCCGCAAGCAGGGCACGGATCTGGACACTGCCCTGCACCGCACCTTTCAAAGCGCGGGCAAGGCGATGGGCATACAGACCCTGATCCTGGTGGTGGCCTTTATCGTCTACACAACCGGTTCCGTGCAAAGCCTTGCCACCTTCGGGTTTGTCACCACGGCAACGATCTTTCTGGGGCTGCTGGTCGAATTCACCGTCACCCCGGCGCTGCTGATCCTGCTGTCGCGCGGCAGCGCGCACAGAACCGCCAAGGATCCGGTGCCGGATGCCGACCCGGACGGCTACCGACCGGTGCTGGAAATGCCTGATCCCATGCGCCCGTCGCAAAGCTGAGGGATGCCAGATGTCATATCTCAAACCGCATGAACTTGCCGAGGCGATGGTCGAAGCCGGCGCCTCCAAGGTCGGCCTGTCCGCAAAGGACACGTTGATTCGGGCCTATATGGCGGGGGCGATCCTGGCCCTGGCCGCCGGTTTTGCAGTGACCGTCACCGTCAACACCGGCAATCCGCTGATCGGCGCGCTGCTGTTCCCGGTAGGGTTCTGCATGCTCAGCCTGCTGGGGTTCGATCTGCTGACCGGCGTCTTTACCCTGGTGCCCTTTGCGGTGCTGACTAACCGTCCGGGCTGCACCCCGCGTGCAATGCTGCGCACCTGGGCACTGGTCTTTGCCGGGAACTTCCTGGGGGCAATGACAACAGCCATCTTCATGGCAACGATCCTGACCATGGGTTTCACCCAGGAGGCCGGCGACGTCGGGCAGAAGCTGCGCACCATCGGTGAAGCCCGGACACTGGGCTATGCCGAGGCCGGCATCGGCGGCATGACAACCCTGTTTATCCGGGCCGTCATGTGCAACTGGATGGTCTCCACCGGCGTGGTTGCCGCGATCATGTCGACCAGCGTGTCGGGCAAGGTGATCGCAATGTGGATGCCGATCCTGATTTTCTTCTATCTCGGGTTTGAGCATTCGGTGGTGAACATGTTCCTGTTTCCCGCCGGGCTGCTGCTGGGGGCCGGTTTCACCTGGGCTGATTACCTGCTCTACAATGAGATCCCCACCGTGCTGGGCAATCTTGCCGGGGGTATCACCTTTGTCGGGGCAACGATCTATTCAACCTACTACCGCCACAACGGAGTAAGCCCCGAAACGGCAGTGGATGCCCCGCTGGAGAATGTCTGAAAACACCGCCTGCTGACTGTCATGGCAGACGCAGTGAACACAGGAAAGACGGCTGTGGCTCCGTTACAATCCAGGCTCCGGCATCACAGGGTGCCGGAGCCTTTTGTCTCCCAAGCTGATCTGAAATCAAGCGGATCAGCCAATGCGCGGCACAGATCCGGACCTGGTCAGCAGGCCGCAGTCACGATGATTTCCACCTTCAGATCCGGCCGCGCCAGCCGCGCCTCGCCGCAGGCCCGGGCCGGGGCGTGGCCTTGCGGCACCCAGGCGTCCCAAACCGCATTCATCCCGGCAAAATCCTTCATGTCGGCGAGCCAGACAATCGCCTGCAGGATCTGCTGCGGCGAGGAGCCGGCCTGTTCCAGCAGCGCCTCGACCCGGGACAGGCAATCGCGGGTCTGCGCGGCCACGTCCGCGCCGTCCCCGACCTGACCGCAGAGATAGGCCACGCCGTTGTGCTTCACGATCTTGCTCATGCGGGGGCCGGTTTCGATCCGTTCGATCACTTTTCTCTCCTATTCAGCGGTGCTGGCGGATGGGTCGTCCATCGCAGCCAGTTCGCCCAGTGTTACGGGTTTGATCGGCGGGCGGATCCGGTAATAACCTGTCTCATCCGGTGTCTGCCCGTTGGCCTCGGCCAAAAGCGCGGTCACGGCCGGCCCGCAATAGCGGCCCTGGCATGGCCCCATACCAGCGCGGCCAAAGGCCTTGGCCTGGTTTGGACCAAGACAGCCAAGTTTGGCATAGTTGCGGATGTCACCTGCCGTGACTTCCTCGCAGCGGCAGATAATGGTGCTGTCCGCAGGCTGCAAAGCCGCAGCATAGGGCGGATAGGCCGCATCCAGAAACGGCCGCACAGCGGTTTCCCGGCTGCGCCGGCTGAACAGCGGCGCGGCAAGCCGGTCGCGCTCCTGCGCGGTGATCCGGCCCAGCTCCTCTGCCGCTTTCAGGGCTGCGGTACGGCCCGCGAATTCGGCGGCCATGGCGCCGCCGATGCCGGCGCCATCCCCGGCGATCAGCACACCTTCCTTGGCGGTCTCGCCCCACCTCCCGGCCTCGGGCACAAAACACTGCTGCGCCTCGGACCAGATATGCGGCACCCCGATCGAGCGGGCGGCCTGGGTGTTCGGCACCACCCCGTGATGCAGCAGGACGGTATCGCAGGGGATGCGGTGATCGCGCCCCTTGCTGCGGAATGCCACCGCCTCGGCCTGGATGCTGCCCGCCACCGCGATCCCGGTCGCGCCGGTATAGCGGGGCACGCCGGCACGCTTGATCTCTGTCAGCATTTTCAAGCCCTTGACCAGATAGCGCCAGCCGCGCAATGCGCCGGGAAGGTGGCGGGCTGATGCCATCGGGCTGATGCCAGTCTGGGTTTCGACCAGCGCCAGCGGCGGCGTGCCGGCGCGCACCATCTGCGCCGCGATCAGATAAAGCAGCGGACCGCTCCCGGTGAGCACCGCGCGGCGCGGCAGAACGCCGGATTGCTTCAACAGGATCTGCGCAGCGCCTGCTGTCATCACACCGGGCAGGGTCCAGCCGGGAACCGGCATCGGGCGCTCCAGCGCGCCGGTTGCCAGAATCACCCGGTCTGCTTCGATCTGATCGCCGCGCCCCTGGCGGGTAAAGGAAATGCGGAAGCCGTCCTCGATCGCCCAGACGATGGCGCCGGGCACATAGCAGATCCCCCCCTGGCCAAGGCCCGCTGTCAGGGTGGTCCCGTGCAGGTATTCCTGCCCCAGGATGGCGCCGCGCGGGCCGGCGGCGCGATCGACATCGCGGTAGATCTGCCCGCCGGGGCGGCTCTGCTCATCCAGCAAGATCACACTCAGGCCCCGCTGCGCGGCCTCGGCAGCTGCGGCCATACCGGCAGGGCCGGCGCCGATGATGGCAAGATCACAGTGTTGCATCGCCAGCCTCCGCTTCATGCGGGCGGGCAATTTTCATTCCCTCTTCCACTTCCAGCATGCAGGCCTGGCGCACGCCGCCGCCGGTCTCGACCAGGCATTCGAAACAGGCGCCCATCATGCAGAACGGCGCCCGCGGCGCGCCCGATACGGGCGTGTGGCGGAACACCTGCACGCCGGCGGCCAGCAGCGCGGCGGCCAGATTGGCGCCTGCGGGCAGGTCCAGCGGCTGGCCGTCGAACCAGACCCGCACCCGGGGAGCGCCGTCCTGCAGCTCAAGAAACGGGGAATCGGTCTTCACTGAACACCTCCAGATCGGGGGCGGCTGCGGTGCCTTCCAGCCAGTCCGGCAGGAACAGCGCATGGGCCGCAGCCAGGGTGATGCCGCTGTGGCAGGTAACCAGGTAGGCACTCGGCAGTTCCGGGCTTTCCTGATAGATCGGCAGGCCGTCGGGCGACAGGATGCGCAGCGCCCCCCAGCTGCGCACCAGCTGCGCGCGGGCCAGCGCCGGATAGGCCCCGATGGCCTTGGCGGCGAGGCCCGACAGGCCCGGCTGCGTCACGCCGTCGTCCAGCCCCACCTCCTCGTTGGTGGCGCCGATCTGAATGCCGCCCTCATCCACCTGGCGGGCAATCAGCGAGGGGCGGTTGATCATCTTCGGCAGCTTTTCGGTGATCAGCACCTGACCCCGCTGCGGGCGAACGGGCGCCTTGAAGCCCAGCTTGGGACCAAGCTCCATCGCGCCGAGGCCGGCGGAGAGCACAACCTTGCCTGCTGTGACCGCGGTGCCGTCGCTGCACTGGACCCGAAAGGCATCCGGCTTGGAAACTGCGGTGACAGTCTTACCATTCAATACCGTGCCGCCCAGCCGCCGCACATCCGCCGCCAGCGAGACCAGCAGGCGCAGCGGATTTGCGTGGCCGTCCTGGTGATGCAGGATCGCGCCTGCCACCTTGGGCCCGATATGCGGCTCCTCGCGGCTGAGCGCGTTGCGGCCCAAAACCTCGTAGGGGTAGTTGCCGCCCAGCTTGTCCTTCAGCGCATCATACTGCGCGACGGTGGCATAAAGCGTCTCTTCGGAGAAATGCAGGTCATAGCCGCCGTTCTGCTGCAGCCCGACGGAGCGGCCTGTGCCGTCTTCCAGTTCGGCGGCAAATCCGCCCCAGGCGGTTGCGGACTGCTGGCTCCAGCTGGCATAGCGCGGCTGTTTCATGCCCTTGGACTGCACCCAGACCAAACCGAAGTTGCCGCGGCTGGCGCGGAACGATCCGTCATCGCCGTCCAATACCGTGACGCGCTTGCCGCGCCTCAGCAGCCCCCAGGCCACGGACAGGCCGACAACGCCGCCGCCGATCACTGCATAATCTGCTTCCATCCTGCCGTTTCTCCGGGGTTTGCAGCACTTGCGGGGCGGCGCGCTGCCGCCCCTGTCTTTGACGCGGGCTTACTTGCCGATCTGGTCAAGAATGCCCTGGCCCCATTCGGCGCCAACGTCTTCCAGAACCACCGGCCAGACGTCGCTGCGCACTTTTGCAGCCATCGCACCCAGTTCCTCATCGCTCAGGTCGACAATCTTGGCGCCGAGGTCATCTGCCAGACGCTGCTCCCATTTGCCCTGGTCCTCTTCGGCGACGGTCCAGCGCTGTGCCTCGAACTCGGCAGCAGCAGCCTTCAGCGCCTCTTGATCCTCTGCATCCAGCTCGGCCAGCGAGCCGTTGGAGATGATCATATACCAGACCTCAAAGTGGGTGTTGGCGGGCACATAGGCCTTGGTCACATCGCGGAACGACGCATAGTAGCCTTCGGCGCCTGAGCCGATCACACCGTCAACCACGCCGGTCTGGATCGCGGTGAAGGCCTCGGAGAAGGGGATCGGCGACGGGATGTAGCCCAGGGCCTCGCCGGTGAGCTGGAAGCTTTTGATGCCGGGCACCCGGACCTTGATGCCGTTGGACTGCGACGGGTCGCCCGGGCTGACCGGATCGGTATTCAGCGCAACACCGCCGAAATACACCGGATAAGCCGCCAGCATAGTGATGTCCTGCTTGGCATAAAGCTCGGCCATTACGTTGCGCACCGGGCCGTCGGGGCCATAGATCGCACGCGCCTCAGCCCAGTTGCCGGCCAGATAGGGAAAGGAGCTGATCTGCATCCGCCGGTCCACCGCGGCAGCCGCAGGCTGGGTGGCCATGTCGATGGCGCCGACGCTGATGCGTTCCTGCACGGTGGTGTAATCGCCCAGAGCAGAAGCCGGGAAGATGCTGACCGACACGTCGCCGCCGGTGGCCTCGTCCACTTGGGCTGCAAAGGCGCGCAGTTCCTTGTCGATGGTGGTGTCCTGCGGGCGCACGTGGCTCATCTTGAGGTCGGCGGCCTGGGCAAGGCCTGCCAGCGACATCAGGGCAGCAGCGGCGGTGCCGGTCAGAAAGTGTTTCATGGGTAGTCTCCTCCGTAGGGTGTCAGGTGTAATTCTGGGGGGTGGGATCAGTAGCCAAAGAACCGCGGCAGAAAGAGCGACAGGTCAGGCCATAGCGAGGTCAGAAAGACCACCGGCACATAGCCCGTCAGGATCAGGATCATCGCGGGCGGGATCACCTTGGTGACCTTCACATTGCCGATCCGCGCGCCAAGATAGAGGATCGAGGCATAGGGCGGCGTCACCCCGCCCATCGCGGTGTTCACGCCCATAATCGCGGCGAACTGCACCGGGGTGACGCCGATCGCCTGCATCAGCGGCAGCAACAGCGGCGCAATCAGGATGATGGCGGTGACGTCATTCACCACCATGCCGACGAGGAACAGCAGGATGTTGATAAAGATCAGCAACAGCACCTTGTTCTCGGTGATCTCGAAGATCGCGCTGACCATCTGCTGCGGGATGCCTTCGTAGACGAACATCTGGCTCAGGATCATCGAGAACAGGATCATCACCATAATCGCGCCCACGGCGGTCGCGGCCTCCTTGCCGGCATCCAGGAAGCTGTTCCATTTGAGGCCCTTGTAGATGAAGAAGCCAACCGGCAGCGCATAGATCACCGACAGTGCTGCGGCTTCGGTCGGGGTCATGATGCCGCCGTAAATGCCGCCCAGGATGATCACCGGCATCAGCAGCGCCGGGGTGGCGTTAAAGCCTTTTTTTGCAACGTCTCCGGCCAGCGCCGAGAAGCTGGGCGTGTCGTCCAGCACCAGGTCGAACTTGCGGCTCATCCACAGGTTCATGGCCGAAAAGTTGAACATGATCAGCAGGCCCGGCCCAAGGGTCGCCAGAAAACAGGCGAGGATCGAGGTATCGGTTACCCAGCCATAGACGATCATGGTGACCGACGGCGGGATCAGCAGCCCCAGGATGGACGAATTGGCAATCAGCGCGGTGGCGTATTCCCGCGGATAGCCGCGCTTTTCCATTTCGGGGATCAGCAGCGGGCCAATGGCGGCGATGCCGGTCAGGCCGGAGCCGGAGATCGCGCCGATGATGGCGCAGCTGACCGCAGCCACAACGCCCAGGCCGCCGCGGATATGGCCGATGAAGGCATTGACGAAGTTCAAGAGCGAGGCCGCGATACCGCTGGCCGACATGATGGTGCCCGCCAGCACGAACAGCGGAATGGCCAGCAGCACCGGGTTGCCCAGCTGCTGGGAGCCCCACAGCATCATGCCTTTCATGGTCACATCGCCCAGGAAATACATGATCATCAGGGAGGCCCCAAAGCAGTAGGGCAGCGGCACGCCAAGGGTCAGCGTCAGCACCAGGACAGCAATGGCAAGAAGGGCGATTTCGATCATTGTGCAGCTCCGGCGCGCAGGTCGTTGATATGGCGCAGCAAATGCACCGCGGTGTAGAGCATCATCAGGGCCAGTCCGGCCGCCAGCGCCACTTCGGAAAAGAATGTCGGCAGGTACAGCGTCGGGCTCTCCTTCCAGACCCGCCAGGCATATTGCGTGTACTCCCACGCCCAGCTCAGCAGCCACAGGCCGACCGTCAGGCTGATAACCTCGCCGATGATCGCCAGCACGGTATGGCCGCGCTCTGTCTTGATGGCGATTTCCAGCACGTTGGCACGGATGTGGGTGTCCTCGCGCGAGGCGTTGACGGCCCCCAGAAGATAGAGCCAGACAGTGGGGTAGAGCATGGTTTCCTCCAGCCCCATCACCGGGATCTGCAGCAAATAGCGGGTGACCACCTGAACGAACTGGCCCAGGGCCACCAGGCAGATCAGCCCGGTCAGCAGATATTTTGAAAATGTGTCCATCTGTCCTCCTTCCGGTGTCCCCTCACCGGGTTTGGCGGATTTGGCTGGACAAGGGGCATAAGATCAATTTCAAAATATCTGTGACTCCATAAATTGCCTTGATACCTATGCCATGAATTTCTCAATCCGCCAGATCTTCACCTTTCGCGAGGTCATGCGCAGCGGCTCCATCTCCCAGGCCGCGCGCACCGTCGGGCGCACCCAGCCCGCCGTCAGCACCATGATCTCGACGCTGGAGGGGGAGCTGGGCTTCAGCCTGTTTGTCCGCGAGCAGGGAAAACTGATCCCGACCCCGGAAGCCCGGTTCTTTCTGGAGGAATGCGAGACCGTCCTTGAACGCATTGAGCGGATCGAGCGCACGGTGAGCAAAATCCGCTCGCACGAGGCCGGCAGGCTGCGCATCGCTTGCCACCCGGCGGCAGCGGGGCTTTTCATGCCGCGGATTCTAACGGATTTTCTTCAAGGCAAGGATGAGCTGGAGGTCTCGCTGATCATGCGCTCGTCGGATGTGATCGAGGATCTGATCGCGTCGCAGCAATTCGACATCGGATTTGCCGAAACACCGGTGCCGCGCCCCTCGGTCCGGCAGATGGATTTCGATCTCGAATGCGTCTGCGTGCTTCCTGCCGACGATCCGCTTGCAGCCGCCGAAGAGATTACACCGCAGGATCTGGACGGGCAGCCGATGGCCGCGTTGTTCGACGAACACCCGCTGACGGCCCGGACAGAGGCCGCATTTCACAGGAGCGGCTGCCGGTTCCGCAAACGGCTGGAGCTGCGCACCTGGACGCCGGGCCTGCAATTCGTTGCAGCGGGTATGTGCTACATGATTTGCGACATGATCACCGCCTACGGCTGCCTGCAGCAGCGCCAGACCACGGCCGGCCTGGTGATTCGCCGGTTCCGCCCCCGGATCAGCACCGGTGTTTCGATACTAACACCGGGCTACGCGGCACAATCCCTGACCTCACAGGCCTTCACCACCCGGCTTTGCCAGTCCATCGAAAGTATGCAGGCTCAAATGAACAGCAGCCTCTAGGCTCTGGCCTCATTGAGTTTCAAAGCCAGTAGATAACGAGGGCTGCAAGCGCGATTGCTGACAGGAAGACTTTTGGGCATCTGTCGTATCGTGTTGCAACCCGCCGCCAGTCCTTCAGCCTGCCGAACATAATCTCAATGCGGTTGCGCCGCTTGTACCGGCGCTTGTCGTATCTGATGGCTTTCTTGCGCTGCTTTCGACCGGGGATGCAGGCGCGTATCCCTTTGTCTTTCAACGCTTCTCTAAACCAATCGGCATCATACCCGCGATCTCCGAGAAGCCATTGGACGTCAGGCAGGCCACTTAGCAGCGCCTTTGCACCGGTGTAATCACTGACCTGTCCGGCGGTCACGAACAGGTTCAGTGGACGCCCCTGGCTGTCACAGATTGCGTGCAGCTTAGTGTTCATGCCGCCCTTAGTGCGCCCGATCAGGCGCCCACGCCCCCCTTTTTAACCCCAAGACTGGAGGCCGTACGGTGTGCTTTCAGGTAAGTTGCGTCCATTGCCCGGCAGGGCATCACGAGGTGATGTCCCGAGAGGGGATCATCACGGTCTTTTCCTCACCGTGATCAGCAGCCAGACCGGCCATCATCTGGGCAAAGATGCCTTTGTCGCTCCACCGCTTCCAACGGTTGTACAAAGTCTTGTGCGGGCCGTAATCTTTGGGAGCATCACGCCAGCGCAAGCCATTGCGATTGATGAAGATAATTCCGCTCAGAACACGCCGGTCATCAACACGCGGCTTACCGTGGGACTTCGGAAAATAAGGCTCAAGACGGGCCATCTGCGCGTCCGTCAGCCAGAAAAGATCAGACATATCACCGCTCATTTTTCGAACCGTGAATCACACCACCCACCGGAAATCAATGGGTCCTGGCCCTAAGACCGCTGCCGGGTCTTGGCCTGCCAGTGCAGGAAGGCGTTGAACAGCTGCTGCTGGGTGCTGATGCCCAGTTTGGCATAGGCGTTCCTGCGGTGGGTTTTGACTGTTGGCAGAGCAATCCCCAGGGTCAGGCTGATTGACAGGCTGGAATGCCCCTTAAGGATCAGCTGCACAATCTCTGCCTCGCGCGGGGACAGGGTGCTGCGGGCGAAGTCCTGCAGTTTCCGCTCCGGTTCTGCCGGGGCCGGGCTGTCCGTATGGCGGGACCAAAGCCGGCGGAAGGCAGCCGCAAACAGCGGCAGAAAAGGGCGCAGCCGGGCCTGCAGATCATCCGGAAAACCGCCCTCGGCGGCGGGACGGGCAAAGCTGATCTCGCCCATGGCATCCTCTGGCAGCGCCGCCAGCAGGGTGAGTTCCTGCAGCCCGGCAGGCCAGCCGGGGGTGCGGTAGCCGATTTCCTCGGCGTCCTCGGCCAGAACGCCGGCGGCTTCAGCGGAGAGATTCCAATTGTCGGGTGCCAGATCGGCCATCCGGTACAGCCCCGGCGGCAGCCCGTCGAGGATTGCGTTATAGACCGGATTGAGCAGATAAGTGCTGCGGGCATAAAGCTGCACCGCCTCCTTGGCGCCGCCTTCGGGATAGGTGTCGCACAGGTAAACAGGACACTGGCCCTTGCGGTTGACGACGCAGAAAGCGGCGGTG
Source organism: Leisingera sp. M658 (assembly GCF_025144145.1). Lineage (NCBI taxonomy): Bacteria > Pseudomonadati > Pseudomonadota > Alphaproteobacteria > Rhodobacterales > Roseobacteraceae > Leisingera > Leisingera sp. M658. The sequence goes on along the minus strand of NZ_CP083552.1, from coordinate 71,756 downwards.
AAGGGCAGCAGATGGCCGGCGGCGGCGATCAGGTACGGCGCGCCGCCATGGCCGTCAATGACCCTGGCCAGCGCCTGGGCCGCCGCTGCGATGTCAGTGTCTTGGAATTCCACAGTCCCCTCCCGGTCCGGGCGCCATAGCACGGCGGGGCGCGCGGCGCATCATCCTTGGGGATGATGGCAGGGGCGGGCAAAGCCGCCTAGGGTCGGGGGCGGCATCTGCGCAGGAAGTTAAGGACATAAATCATGCATATAGATCCCTTTGGCGTCGAAATCTGGATGAACGAATGGGAGACCAAATGCGAATGGAATCTGGCTGAAACCTGTGTTGAAAGCCTGACCATCGCTGAGCTGCTGCAGCTGGCGGGCAAGACCCCCGCAGACCTGTCTGATCTGCTGGGCATGAAGATGACCTATGGCGCCATTGAGGGCTCGGACCGGCTGCGCCGCGCCATTGCGGCGCTGTACACGCGGCAGGAGGTGGAAAACACCATTGTCACCCATGGCACCATCGGCGCCAATATGCTGGTGCATAAGGCGCTGGTGTCGCGCGGCGACCGCGTGGTGGCGGTGGTGCCGGCGTATCAGCAGCATTATTCGATCCCGGCCAGTATCGGCGCCGATGTACATCAGTTGCAGCTGCGCGAAGAAGACGGGTTTCTGCCGGATCTGGATGCGCTGCGGGCCCTGGTCACGGCGGATACCAGGCTGATTGCCATCAGCAATCCCAACAATCCCACCGGTGCGCTGATGGACCGGGGGATGCTGGAGGAGATCGCCGGTATTGCCCGTGCGGCCGGCGCCTGGATCCTGTGCGACGAGGTTTATCGCGGCACCGATCAGGAGGGGGACGGCATCACCGCCTCGATTGCGGATATCTATGAAAAGGGGATTTCGACGGGTGGCATGTCCAAGGCTTATTCCCTGGCGGGGCTGCGGCTGGGCTGGATTGCGGCGCCGCAGGAGGTTATCGGGGCGGTGTCTGTTCACCGCGATTACGACACGATTTCGGTGGGCATGATCAACGACCATTTTGCCGCGCTGGCGCTGGAGAACCGCGATCAGGTTCTGGCGCGCAGCCAGCGCATCACCCGCGGCAATCTGGCGATCCTTGCCGCCTGGGTGGACCGGGAGCTGCGGATATCCTGGGTGAGGCCGCGCTCGGGCACCACCGCGTTGCTGAAATACGATCTGCCCATGGCATCGCGTGATTTCTGCGTGGCGCTGCTGCAGCAGACGGGGGTGATGTTCACGCCGGGGTCGGCCCTGGGCATGGAAGGTTATGTGCGCATCGGCTATGCCAACGGGGCGGAGATCCTGCAGGAAGGCCTGGCGCGGGTGTCGGCGTTTTTGGCGGCGCAGGGCTAGGGCGCGGAGGGCGGGCAGTTCAGGTGCCCGCCCTCTGCCGTTCTGCAGGACGGGTCAGCCGTGGGTGCGGGTTTTTTGCGGGTCGTAGACCGGGCTTTGCGTCACGATTGCCGTGGTTTCCAGGGTGCCGCCGGCGACCTGCAGAACGGTGCCGATGGCGATGCCGGGGCGGATATGGGCCAATGCCAGGGATTTGCCCAAACGGTGCGAATAGCAGGGGCTGTTGATCACGCCGACCTGTTCGCCGTCCAGCAGCAGCGTCTCGCCGCCCTCAACCATGTCCGGGTGATTGATATCGAGGCAGACATTACGGATCTTCGCAGCGTCCTTTGCCGCCATCAGGGCGTCTTTGCCGCGGAAGTTGTTCTTGGACGCGCTGACGGTGAAGCCCAGGCCAACTTCCCAAGGGGTGTTGTCCGCTGTCATGTCGTAGCCATAGAACAGCAGCCCGGCCTCAATCCGCACCTTGTCCAGCGCAGTGAAAGAACAGGGCATCACGCCACCCGCCGCCAGCTGGTCCCAGATATCGGTGACTGCTGCGGAACCGGCAAAGATCTCATAGCCGCGCTCGCCGGAGTAACCTGTGCGTGAAATCCGGCAGGGATGGCCGAACAGGGTGGCCGGGGTATGTTCGAAGTATCCCAATGCGGCCAGATCGGTGCCGCAATGGGCATTCAGGATTTCCAGTGCGGCCGGGCCTTGGACCGAGATGTCATGCAGATCGTCGGTGAATTCCACGAACACGTCGCGGCCTTCGGCGGAAGCCTGAAGCAGGGCCATGGTATCGCCGGAGCCATGCACGATCATCCATTCATCGCCGCCGTTGTTCGACACGATGGCATCGTCTGCGATGCCGCCATCCTCGGTCAGAACACACAGGTAGGCGGCCTTGCCCGGGGTGACTTTGCTAAGGTCGCGGGTGGTCAGGTGGTCGAGCACGGCCTGCGCGTCAGAGCCGCGCACAAAGACCTTTTTCAGCGGCGACATGTCGAACATGCCGGCCCGTTCGCGCACCGCGTCGTGTTCGTCGTTCGGGTCGGTGCTGTAGCTCCAGGCGGTGCCCATGCCGTTCCAGTCCTCCAGTCCCGATCCAAGGGCGGTGTGGCGGGAGGCAAGCGCCGATGTGCGGCTCAGTTCTGCGGTCATCTTATGGTCCTTTTTCAATACCATTCGTCGGGCATGGCGGCTTTGCGCTGTGCCACGAAGTCATTCAGGGCGGTGCAGGTGCTGTCCGGCATCGGCGGCGGCTGATACTCTGCCAGCATCTGCTGCCAGCGTGCCGTTGCGCGCTGATCCGCAGTCAGGCGGCCGTTTTCCTCCCAGGTCTCGTAGGGGCCGGCATCGGGGATCTGCGGTTCATAATTGGCGGTGGTGTAGTGACGCAGGGTGTGGCCGGTGGACAGGAAGTTCTCGCCCGGCCCGGCCTCGCCGTAGGCATCGCGGCCAAAATCCTCGTCTTCCACGGTGAACCCCTGCAGCATCTTCAGCATCGCGCCGCAGTGGTCGAGGTCCATGATGAATTTCTCGTAAGACATCACCAGCCCGCCTTCGAGCCAGCCCGCCGCGTGCCAGACCTGATGACCACCCGACAGCAGCGTCGCCCACATCGCCCCGGCGCTGTCCTGCATCGCCTGGCCGTCGGGTGCGTTTGAAGCGGTGACCTGGCCGCCGCCCGACCGCACCGGCACCCCCAGCCGGCGGCCCAGCTGGGTGATTGCCATGGTGGCGAGGTTCGCCTCGGGCGAGCCGAAGGTCAGCGCGCCGCTGCGCAGGTTCATCGAGGAATGGAAGCTGCCGAACACCACCGGGCAGCCGGGGCGCACCAGCTGGGCGAGGGCAATGCCCGCCATCGCCTCGGCCAGGGTCTGGGCGGCGACGGCAGCGGGGGAGAGCGGCCCCATGGCGCCGGCAAAGATCGCGGGGGAGATGCAGACGCATTGATTGGCTGCTGCGTAGATGCGCAGGGCGCCGGACATGGTTTCGTCATAGATCAGCGGCGAGTTGACGTTGATATTGGCCTGCATCACCGCGTGGCGGTCCAGGAAGCCGGCGCCAAAGGCCAACCGCGCCATATCAATGCTGTCCTGCGCGCCCTGGGCTGAGGTGACGCCGCCCATGAACGGTTTGTCCGACAGGGTGAGATGCGCCAGCACCATGTCGAGATGGCGTTTGTTCACCGGCACGTCCGTCGGCTCTACCACGGTGCCGCCGGAATGGTGCAGCGCGGGGGACAGATGCGATAGCTTCACGAAATTCGCGAAATCCGCCAGCGTGGCATAGCGGCGGCCCTGCGCCAGATCGCTGACAAAGGGGGAGCCATAGCCCGGCATCAGCACCAGATTGCTGCCGCCCAGGGTGACCGTGCGGGCAGGGTTCCGCCCGTGCAGCTGAAACTCGGCGGGTGCGGTGGCGCAGAGCTGCCGGGCATGGCCCGGCGCAAAGCGGACGCGGGGGCCATCAACTGTTGCGCCGGCCCCGGCCAGCAGCCTGAGGGCAATACCATCGCCGCGGAATTCAACCCCGATATGCTCCAGGATCCAATCCGCCTGGGTCTCGATCCGGGCCAGCGCAGTATCCTCCAGCAGATCATAGGCGGGGATGTTGCGGCGCTGGTAGATAGGTGTTGCCTGCGGTGCATTGTGCCGGGTCAGCCGCCCCCGGCGCGACCGGCCGCGCTGGGTGATATGCGTATCAGCGTTCATATTTCCCAACTTGAAGCCTCCCGAGTGAATGTTCCGGGGTCTATATTTTAGGAATCTGCGCGCCCGGCAATCGATTTTATTTGTGCACTGCGTTCAGGAAATTTATACGGTTGCCTTATGTCTGTAGAATTCCGCCACCACGACAGCCTGCGGCTGTTTGTTGAAATCGCCCGCCACCGCAGTTTTTCAGATGCCGCCGGGGCGCTGAACATGACCAAGGGCGCGGTCAGCTATCAGGTCAAAACGCTGGAGGCGGAGCTGGGGTTTGCCCTGTTCCAGCGCAATGCCCGCGGGGTGGAGATCACTGCGGCGGGGCAGAAACTGCTGGCCGCCTGTCAAAGCCATTACGAGGATATCGAGGCCGGGGTTCTGGCGCTGAAGGGCGTCTCCAGCCGCACGCTGACGGTAGGTGTTTCAACCTATTTTGCCGCCCGCTGGCTGTCGCCGCGGCTGATGTCGTTCATGCAAGAGCACCCGGATATCCAGCTGCGGCTGCAGCCGATGATCCGGCTGTTCGATCTGGAGGCGCAGGGCGTGGATATCGCGATCCGCTGGGGCAGCGGCCAATGGGAGGACGGGGAGATCACCCCGTTCATGCCTTGCCCGGCCTATCCCGTCGGCAATGCGGCGGCGCTGGAACAGGTGGAGCGGCAGGGCATCGCGCAGGCGGTTGCCAGCATGACGCTGCTGCGCGACCATGATGACAGCAACGCCTGGAGCGATTGGCAGCAAGCGGCGGGGCTGCCGCAGCAAGCGCGCCGTGATGCGCTGATCATCCCCGACCCCAACGTGCGGGTGCAGGCGGTCATCGACGGGCAGGGGATTGCGCTGATGGATGCGCTGATCGCGCGCGAGCTGGAAGAGGCCAAGCTGTTCCGCCTGTCGGACCACGCATTGACGGACTATGGCTATTTTCTGGTGCGTCCGCGGCAAAGCAGTCTGCAGACCGGCGTCAAGGCCTTTGCCGATTGGCTGCAAAGCCAGTAGCGGTTTTTACTGCCGGGGAATGCGCTGCCTCCTCTGCACCTCTCCGCTATGATTATCTGTTTGTCATTGGGGGGCGGTCCGGAAGGCTTGCGGGGCCATCTGCTTCGCCATATCCACCTGCCACTACAAGTCCCGGCGGACCACTGCCCGGCAGGGCATCGCGCAGCGATGTCCCGAGAGGGGATCAGGCTGCCGTCGAACGGCGGATCAAGGAGATCGCAGAGACGCGTGCACGCAATGGCTATCTGGACCCGCCGGATATCATCAACGCGCGGCATTTCTTGGCCGTATGGCACCTCAACCGTCACCGCGTGCGCCGGTGCAGCAGAGCTTTCGCAAGGCGCTGATGCAGGGCCTCAGCTCGGCCGAATATGGCTTTGTGCTGCCGATTGCCGCCTTGGGGGCCGCAACCTGCTGCTGCTGATTTATGCCGCCGTCCGGCTGCGGCTGGACTGGACACCACCGGACTGGCGCAACCGAACAGGCACAACCGGGCTGGGGAGGCGGGCTGGGGCCTGCCTCCCCAGCGGTGTCAGGAAACCACCTCCATCACCGGCGTCTGTACCGTCGGGAGGGGGTCAGCAGATTGCCGTGTTCTGGGCGTCTCCTCCAGCTCTGCCATACATCGCAGGATCTGACGTGCTCCCTGCCGGACCTGATCGGAGTCAATCGCATAGGACAAGCGAATATTGTCCGGCGCCCCGAAATGGCGCCCGGGCACAGCCGCAACGCCATATTCCTCCAGCAGCAAATTGCAAAGATCCTGATCGGTGCTGATCATCTGTTCGTGGTGCATGGACCCGAACACCCGCGAGATGTCTGGAAACAGGTAGAACGCACCCCCCGGACGGGCGCAACGGATCTGCGGCGCGCTGTCAAAGGCGGTCAGCAGGATGTCCCGCCGCGCCCGGTAGCCGGGCGTCATCCGTTGCGAAAACCCCTGATCGCCGTAGAGCGCCTCCGCTGCGGCGGCGGCAACGACAGGCGGCATGTTGGAAATCGAATTGCTGTTTAGCGTCGCGACCGCATCCGCCACCTCAGGCGGCGCGGCCAACAGCCCAGCACGCCAGCCCGGCATCCCGTAAAGCTTTGAAATACTGTCCACCTTGATAATCCGGGGTGCCAGATCGGGCGCGATATCCAGTAAGTGCGGGCAGGGATCATCCGTATAGACAAAGCGCTGGTAGACATCATCGCTGATGATCCAGACATCGTGACGGCGCAGCACCTCGGCCAGTGCCGCCAGCTCGGCCATGCTGTAAAGTGCACCGGTGGGGTTGGATGGGTTGTTCAGCACCAGTGCCACAACCCGCCCGCCCAGTACCGCTTCCAGTGTCGCCGGATCCAGTTTATAGCCCTGATGCAGCCCGCAATATGGCGTGCGCACTGCAACCCCGTTCAACCGGGCAATGTCAAAATAGGTCGGCCAGCAGGGGGCAGGAATGACCACGGTATCACCGGGCTCAAACAGCACCTGAAACAGTGAATAGAGCAGATGTTTGCCGCCTTGCCCCACCGCGATGTTCTCCGGACCGAAGCGGTCCAGCCCCAACTGCCCGAGGTATTGCAGATAGGCGGCGATCAGCCCTGCCTCGCCGCGACTGGGACCATAGCGGCACTGATCCGCATGGATGGCGGCAATGGCAGCGTCATAGACCCGCTGCGGCGGCGTGAAATTTGGCACCCCGATGGAGAAATCCACCACCGGCCTGTTCCGCGCCTGAATGCGGCCTGCCAGCTCAAGGATCGGACAGAACGGTGTGTTGCGATGTGCATTGGCCAGATCAGGCATGGCGCCCTCCTCCGGCCATGCGGGCAGCAGCATCCGGGCGGTTGTCTAAGCGGCCCATCACGCCACGCTCTCCATCGGTTGCGGCACCGCCGGAGCTGCCCCCCGCCTGTCTCCAGCACGGGCAATGGCCTCGGCCATCTTTGTGGCCGCCGCCGTGATGATGTCCAGATTGCCGGCCGATGGATCCAGATAGTCACCGGCGCCGGTCACCCGCACCATGGTGAACAACCGGTCGCCGGTGACATGCGGCTCGACAATCACGTCATAGCCTGGCACAGCCGCCCGCAGCCGTGTCACCGCCTTGGCGATGGCCGCCTCAGCCGCTGCCAGATCATGCCGCGCCGCCAGCGCCGATATCGCGGTCTGCATATAGACGTTTGGCTTGGCCGGGTTGATATTCAGGATCGCCTTGACGTTGGAGCAGCCGGTGAACTGCCTCAGCGCGCTTTCGGTGGTTTCGATGTAGTGATTGAGGTTCAACCGCGTCGCTGGACCCGCGCTTTCGGCGCTGATTGAGGACACTACTTCAAGATAATTGATATCCGGATTGGCCTCGGTCATGGCCTGCGCGATCGGGATTGAGGCCTGACCGCCGCAGGTGATCATATTGATATTGCTGGCCTTCAACAGCTCATCGCCATTCAGTGAGGGCACGCAAAGCGCCCCATTCGGAGCCGGGGTCAAGTTGACCACCACTTTGCCTGCCGCCTCTAGCGCGGGCGCATGGGCCTGATGCGCGGCCGAGGATGTCGCGTCAAACACCACGTCAAAACTGTCGAGCGCAGCAAACAGCCCCTCGGCGCCGCGATCCGTCACTGGAACGCCCCGGGCACGTGCCAGTGCCAGCCCGGGCGAGGCCGCATTGCGCCCGGCAAACAATGTGCAGTCCAGCAGCGCCGAACGCTGCACTTTGCACAGCACGTCACAGCCGATGTTTCCGCTGCCAATGATGGCGGTTCTCAGGGTCATGCCGTCACTCCTTTGCGCGGTTGCGCCGATGTTTGGGGGGCCGTCTTGGACAGATGCGCCGCAGCTGAGATGATCAAATCCTCCTGCCCGGCAACGGCGTTGCAGCGCGACAGTTCCTCGTAGATGAAGCGGGGCGAGACACCGAAATCCTGCGCCGCACGGGTCACATGTTTTTCAAACCCCGCGCAGACACCGTAGATACCGCTGATCAGGTTGGAGGTCCCCACGATCGTGCGCCGCTGCACCGGCGGCAGCTCCGGCAGCGCCTCCACCGCCTCGCAGAGCGCAAAAACATCGGTGCCGGTCTCAAAGCCGTAGCGTTCCAGCACCGCACAGAGCACCTCCAGCTGGGTATTGCCGGCACCGGCCCCAAACCCGCGCATAGTGCCATCCAATATAGTCGCCCCCGCTTCGGCGGCAGCAACGGAATTGGCAATTGCGAGGCCTAGATTGTTGTGGGCGTGAAAGCCAACCGGCACATCCAGTTCCCCGGCCAGAAGGCCAATTTTCCCGCTTGTGTCGCGCGGATCGTAATTGCCTGCGGAATCCATCAGGACAATGGCATTTGCACCATAAGAGACCTGACGCTGTGCCTGCGCCAGCAGCACCTCTGCAGGCGCCATATGGGTCATCATCAGCACGCCCTGCACATATTTGTCCTGGCTGCGGGCATATTCGATATAGCTTTGGGTCAGATCGCCCTCGGTACAATGCGAGGCAATGCGAAACACATCGACACCAATATCAATCGCGGCCTTGATGTCGGAAATCTTCGCAAAACCGGGGATCGCATGAATGCCCAGCTTGGTGCAGTTCAGATTGGCACGGGCGGTTTCCAGCATCTCATGATCCGCATGGCGCGCCATGCCCAGCTGCAGGGAGGACGCCCCCAGCCCGTTGCCATGTCCAACCTCGACCACATCCAGCCCGCAGCCATCAACGGTCCGGCAATAGGCGGCGATATCATCAAGGCTAAGCGTGTGGGCAATGGCATGGTTACCGTCGCGCAGAGTCGGGTCGTGGATGGCAATGGCCATGGTCTGGCTCCTTGTCATGGATCAGGGATTGAAGATGGAAATGGAGGAGGAACGCCGCGTGACCCTGCCGGATCACCTCAGCTCAATCTGGGCAACGGCTGCCTTAGCATGGGCCAGCGCCTGTTCCCGGTTGTCGCCGCGCGCCAGCACATAGGCCACCCGCGACGCAGCCGACAATACGGCATCATAGCGAGTGCCGGGCTTGGCCGAGGAATGCACCCGCGTCACGCCCTCGGCACTGGCGGCGCCTTCCAGGCCGGTGATTGCGCCCAGCATCTGGTCCTGCGCCAGGATATAGCGGATCGCCATCGCCCGCGCGGCGGGGGGCGGCGCGCTATACTCCAGCCCCAAGATCGCGGCAAAAGTCTCCTTGAAAACATCCGCACCGGTGGTCTCCAAGGTCATTTCCCAGATTTGATCGCCGCCATTGCGGGTCTGGGTCTCGATGACATAGACCGCCCCGTTGTGCAGCTTTACCTCGGTATGGGCCGGTCCGGTCCGGTAGCCGACCGCATCCAGCAGCAGGCGGACCCGTTCCCCAATGCGAGCCGCGTCATCAGCGCGCAATGGGGCCGGCTGAACATGGCCGCTTTCAATGAAATATGGCGCCCCGCTGGTGGTTTTTTCGGTGATGGCCAGCACCCGGTGCGCCCCTTCTACGGACATGGTTTCGACGCTGTACTCCGGGCCGGGAATGAAAGCCTCCGCGATCAGCTCCTCGCGGCCCGCCTGCAGGGCCCGTGACAGCGCGGTGCTGATATCCGTCGTGGCATCAATGAAATAGACACCCTCGCTTCCGCCGCCCTCTGCCGGTTTGATAATGCAGTCGCCGTGACGCGCCGCAAAATCGGCAATTTCATCCGCAGAGCGCACCCGGGCAAAGGGCACATCGGCAATCCCGCATCCGCGCAGCGTCTCCCGCATCCGCCGCTTGTTACGGGTCAGCTGCACTGTCGATACTTGGCAATTGCTGGGCAGATCCAGCGCCTCGGCGATATGCGCGGCAGTGAGGAAGCCGTATTCAGCAAACGAGAACACCGCATCAAACGGCGTTTTGCGATGCAACGCCCGGGCCAGCGCCACGCTGCTTTCGATATCCTCATAGTCCGTCACCACAACGGTTTCGGCATGATCCAGCAGGTGATCGGTCAGATGGGCGCGGGTCTGAAGCGCGCTGTACCGCAACCCCATGCCGCCAATGCGGACAAAGGTGTGGTCGCGCCCGCCGATCATCAGGATATTGCGCTTAGGCTCAGACATGACGCCCCCCCTTAAGTGTGGTCGTTTCGGTATCCTGTGGTTCGGGCCGGAAGAAGTCGCGGCTCATAAACATCGGCGCCATATGCAGTACCGACATCCGCAGCACATGGTTCAGCATCACAAAAGCAGGCTCCAACCCCAGCGCCAGCGCGGTCGCCACCATGACCTCTACCCCGCCGGGCACCCAGGACATGAACAGCACCAGAAACGGCTGGCCGGTGAGCAGGCTGAAGCCAAACGCCATGGCCACAGTAATGCCAAAGGTGATCGAGGTGACAATCAGCCCGGCCCGCAGGTAGCTGGCAATATCGTGACGGGTGATGTCCTTCAGCCGGATCCCGATCAGCCCGCCAAGCAGCGCCATGGCAAACAGCACCAGCGGTTCCGGCACCACAACCGGATCACTGCCAAGCCAAAGGTTGGCCCCCGCCGCCAGGATCAGCCCGGTGACCATATAGGGTGCCGGCATGGCAAAGCGCTCCAGCACACGCCCCACAACATAGGCCCCTGCCGCCAGCAGTAAAAAAGAGGCATATCCGGCCCATACGGCGGTGCCATCAGGCCCATCGGGCAGCGCGGCAATCTCCTGCGGAGCTTCTTGCGGGCCGGCAATCAGGAACACCGCAATCAGCAGCGCGATCATCCGCACCATATGGGCAAAGACCATCTTGGCCGATGTCTTGCCCTCTTCTCCGGTCAGGGTCATCACCGCTGCCATGGCGCCGGGCACCGCCCCCAAGAGGCTCTCGGCGCGGGTCCATTTTTCCACCCGGTAAAGCCATGTGAATCCAGCCGCCAGCTGCGCCGACATGCAGATCAGCAGTCCCGCAAGAATGGTCAGATCTGTCATCTCCTTAAGCATCTCGGCATTGAGCAGCGCCCCGACGCTGGCCCCTAGAATAAGCTGGATCACCACGATGGCCGCAGGCGGGGTGGCCAATACCAACCCCATTCGGCAGGCAACCAGAACCAACACCGCCGCCCCAAGGAGCTGCCCCAAAGGCAGGCCGCTCAGGTAGCCGAGGGCCGATCCGGCACAGGCCAGAAGCAGGGTGATCGCAAAATTCCGCAGCATCAGCCCACGCTCCGCAGGGTTTCAACCGGGGCCAGCGCAGAGCGGGTGGCAATCCGGGCCTGATGGTGGATCACGTCAATATTGTTGACCATGTAGAAGGTTCCGCAGGTCAACTGACCCAGAGCAAACAATCCCCGCGACGGGCGCCCGTCGCGGCTGGTGACCCGACAGTCCTCCAGCTGGACCTTGATGCCGCCGGTTGCATCCCGCTCCGCGAAGCCCTGGTCCAGCAGGCTGCGGATCAGCGGATTGGCCTCATCCAGCCCCCGTTGCAGGCCCGTCGCATTGATCACCGCATCGACCTCAACAGTGCCATCGGCGAACACCATACGATAACAGCCCTTGCGGAAGGTGACATCGCGCAGGCCGCTGCGATGGTTCAGCGCGCCGCTGGCCTGCAAGCCCGCAATCCGGTCCGCATTGGTGCGCGAGATCGGCACCCGCATATTCGACCACAGCCGATGGAAATGGCGCAGGAACGCCGCCTTGGCACGATCGCTCAGACTGGCCCAAAGCTGCGGGATCAGCATATTGGTCTCGGCCAGGATGCTCGACACCAGATCATTGTCGGCGCTGTCGGCACCGCGCAGCAGATCGGCAAAACTGACATCGACACCCTGATGCTGCATCTCGGCTTCAAACAGGTCCATCACCGCAGAGAGCGAGATCCGTCCGCCGTCACAGCCGTCACGCAATGCCGCCAGCCCCTCCGCCGTCAGATGGCGCAGCGCAACCGGGCGATAGGCGGTGACCGCCTTGGGCAGCCCTGCCCGGCGCGAGGTCATCAGCATCTGACGCCCATTCACGCCAAGCGCCACATCATAGGCGGTCAAACGACAGCCCAGTATGCCCACCCGCAGATGCTGCAACGCCTGAAGACGCGCCGCAGGATAGGGCGAACGGAAGTAACCCGGCGTGCCGCTCAACCCGTAGGGGTCCGCTTCCAGATTGGTGCCCAGGCACAGATAGACCATGTCATAGTCGGACCCGCTGCCTGCCCAGGACAGCTGATAAAGCGCGTCGGGGCGGCGGCTGGCGGCAATCGCTTCCACCTCGGCCCCGATGATACGGATCCGCCCGCCCGCAGCGCGCACCGTGCCGCACAGATCATCAAACCGGCTTTGCAGGAACCGCCCGAACAGCGCGCGCTGCAAAAAACCGTCCTCATCCGCCGCCGCGTCCCTTGCGCCGAACTGAACCAGCCAGTCGCGGAAATCATTGCGGCGCGACAGATACATCAGCTTCAGAGGCCGGTTGAGAAGATTGGTCTCCGAATCCTCCTGATAGGCAACACCGGGTCCAAAACTGCGGCTCTTGTCAAAGACATCCACCGAAAGCGCCGACAGATCGGGCAGAGTGGAAACCAGATTTTCCAGGACCGAGACACCGGCATAGCCCGCGCCAAGAACGGCGATCTTCATGTGGTACATCCTTATTTGAGCCTCAGGGAGTTGGACGGTTGCAACGGATCAGGCGGCGGCGCTGGTCTCCCACTGGCAGGCGCTGTGAAACCAGTCCTCCAGCTGCCGCAGTCGGGCGCGCAACTCGGCCTCACTCTCTCCTTCGACAATCGCGTTCAGGATTTCCGCATTGGTAAAGGCCATCTGACCATAGTGCCGCCCGGCCACGCCGCTCATCCGATAGGCCCGCACAAAATCAAACGGGCAACTCTCCGGCACACTTTGCAGAACGCCCTCGCGTGGCGGCACACAAAGCTGACCAACCAGCCGTTGCGGCTCCGTCATCATCTGCGGCATCGGCATCCTGTTAAACGCCGGATCCTGCATCGCCCGCAGGTAGGTCATGCGCGGATCGACCCCCCAGGCCTCGGTCATTTCCTGATTGAAGAACACACCCCCCAGCCGCGAGGCGATTTCGCCCAGAATGATGGTCCCATCCGGGCGGACAAACACCTCAAGATGGAACAGCAGGGTTGGCGGCGACGGCATCACCTCTTCGACCAGGCGGCGGGAGTAGGCCACCAACCGGTCGCGCAAGGGCGTTGCCGGCTCCAGCATATGCAGATCATGTGACTGCCCGCCCAGGAAATCCAGCGCAGAGGTCAGCACCCGAACGGGCGAGATCAAGATTGGCCGCCCCGCCACGTAGAGCCCGTTGACGATGTAATGATCTCCGGCAACAAAGCGTTCGATCATGGTGTTGTAAAAGGTGGAACTGTCCTGCGCCGCCAACCAGGCCGCCAGATCCGCGTCGCCCCGGATCACACAGACACCGTTGGAGCCGCGCCCGTCCCGCGGCTTGAGGACCACAGGAAATCCCAGCCTGTCGATAAAGCGGCGGATGTCCATCGCGCTGCGGACCACCGCCATCTCGCTCACCGGCAGTCCCGCCTCTTGCGCCCGTGCCTTCATCGCGTATTTGTCGCGAAACATTTCCAGCTGCACTGCAGCATTCCCGGACAGTCCAAGATAGTCATTCACCCGCGCCGCCCGCAGCACGTCGATCTCGGCCAGAGCCACACACAGGGGCTCCTTCAGCGATCGCGCGATATCAATCGCCGCCAGTTCAACTGCCGGGCTGTCATTGAAATTTTGAAAGAAGCGGATATCCAGCCCTTCAGGGAAGCTGCGCATCAGCGCCTCTTTGGCGCTGGCGCAAGTAAGGACAACATTATTCGGGCCGATCGCATCAATCCACTCTGTAACACTATGCTGAAAAAGGATTTTTGGCGGTGCAAATAGGATAATGTTCATGACGCGACGGAGCCTTCGGCAGAGATTCAAGAAAAATGTTGGCGTAAAGTTCAACACGCTCATTACGTGTTTTGCGCAACCTACAGGATGGTTAATATCCGTCAAGCGGCAGCTGTGTGAAGTTTACACAACGTTAAGGTGAGCGATTTTTCGCCGCTTAGCCCGCCGGATTCATCGTCTTCCAGGCAGGCCTCCGGTCGAAAACAACAGCGGCATCCCATCGTATACAGCGGCAACGCGACCTGATGCCGCAACTGCACAATCGAACCTGACGCAGCGCGCGCCTGTCTCTGCCGGCGCAATCACGGCTGTTATCAGCGGTAACCCGCCGCTTTATCAGGATCATGGCAGCCGCCGTAGGCGATCAAGCCGGTCTCCGCAAAGATCGGCTGTTCGGCGCATACGCTGAATGAGTGGGTGAAGAAGGCGGAAGCCGACAGCGGCAAGCGGGCGGGTGTTCCAACTGATGTCGCCGGCAGTGCGGGTCGAGGCCCCGAACCTGTCAGGCGAAAGCCTTTCCAAGCGTTGCCGCCCTGTGGAAGCTGGCGGCGGTCCGCCGCGGCAGCCAGGGCTTTGAGACGTTTGCGGCCGCCGTTAGCGGCATCGGAAACGCGGTATTTCAGATCGCGGGCAGCCACGGCACCAGCCTGCTGGCCGGCGGTTTTTATGATCTTGAGGACGGTGCAACCAGCTTCCGCCCCGAAACCGAGCGGCGTATGGACAACGGTCCGCTGTTGAAAGTCGCCGCCCAGGGTTTTGGCGCACCGGTATTGCCAGCCCCCGCATGCGTTGCGCGGGGACGGCTTGTTGTTTGTCTCCCTGGAGAAACGCGTCTAAGACCTGCCGCTGCCCGCCAACCCCCGGGCAGCGGCGGCGCTCATTTACCCATGATCCGTTTGCGGCGGTCCTGCATGCGCGCGTTGGCCTCGGCGGTCCCGTCGTGAAACGTGCCCATCCACTTGTCCCAGGGGATTTCAAGGCTGCCGTAATTGCACTCGAAATACCGGTGATGCATCTGGTGGTGGAAGGTGCCCAGGTTCAGGCGGTTCTTATCCTTAAGCAGAAGCCCCTGATAGCCGGTGTGCGTGGTCATTGCGGTCAGGAAGTAATACTGCAGATGATACAGGATATGCACCGGATGCGCGCCGATGATCAGGTGTACAAAGACGGATCCCAGAAAGACCATCTGCTCCACCGGGTGCTGCGACATCCCCGACCAGGGCCCGACATTGATGTTGCGGTGGTGCAGATAGTGCACGTGCTTATAGAGAAACGGGATGTGGATAGCCCGGTGGATGCAGTAGAAATACAGGCTTTCCCAAACCGGGATCAGAAAGAACAGGGCTACAAACCAGACCGGGCTGGCCGCCCAGGTGATCATTGGCATATAGCCATTGGACAGCGCCCAGAACAGCAGCACCTCATAGGCGGTCCAGATCACCACCCCGCTGCCCAGGGTCCAGAACATATTGTCGCGCACCTGGCCGCCCAGGGTGAATTGCCGGCCGTTCACCATCAGCGGCCTTGGATCGTATTTCAGCGCCTTACCCTGCTTGGAAAACGTGTAGAACCACAGATGCAGGCTGCCCCCGACCGCCAGCGCCAGCAGAAAATTGCGCACAAACATCGCCCCGATCCAGTCCGCGGCAAAGGTCCTGGTTTCTGCTAGCGGCGGCTGGAACCAGATGAAACTGATGAACGCGATGGCAACGATGATCAATTTCTCCGATATCAGAAACCATGAATTCCAGACCCATCGGGCCATCTCAGCCGGATTGGGCGGCCATGAAAAGAACGGTGAAATCCTGATCGGCACTTCTGGCAGATGGTGCCAGCCTTTCAGTCGGTTTTCGGACATTTGTATCTCCTGCGCGGTTTGCAGGGCAGTTTGACAGGTCTCAATTCCTGTGAAAAACAGAATGAACTGATGATTATCCTCTGAAAATCCGAGGTAAGATGCCTGTCTCGCTCAGATCCATGCGATATTTCGTGACAGCAATTGCGCATGGCAATATTTCCCGCGCGGCGGCCGATCTGAATGTCGCCGCCTCTGCTGTTGCCGCCGCAATTGACCAGATCGAGGCCCGGTTCCAGCTCAAACTGGTCAACCGCCACCGCGCCCGCGGTATTGAGCCGACCGCCAGCGGCAAGGTATTCACGCAGAAATTCAAACACCTGCTGGAAGAATACGATGCGCTGCTGTTCGAAGGCACAGAACTGAAGCAGAGCCTTAAGGGGGACTTGCGCATCGGCTATTATGCGCCCGTCGCCCCGGCCTTTCTGCCGGAAATCCTCTCCGGGCTGGCGGGGCAGGACGGCCAGACAACCTATCACCTTGAGGAATGCGACAACGACCGCGCCCAGGCTGGTCTGCTGGCGGGGGATTTTGATGCGATCCTGTTTGTCTCGGACGTGGCCCGCCCGCAGGTGGAGTTCGACGTGCTGATCGAGGCCCCGGCCTATTGCCTGGTCCCGGCGGATCATCCCATTGCCCGGCAGGCGTCGGTGCGGCTCAGACATCTTGCTGGCGAGCCGCTGATCGTGCTCAACCGGCCGGTTGCCGCGGATTATTACCGGATGCTGTTCGACGAAGCCGGGCACAGCCCTGCGGCGCTGGCCTATGCAAACTCAACCGAGATGGTCCGCAGTCTGGTTGGGGCCGGCCATGGCTGCGCGGTGCTGAACATGCTGCCGGGGACGGATATCAGCTATGCCGGCCACAGGCTTGCGGCGGTTCCGATCACAGACCCGCTGCCGCGGCTGTCTTTATCAGTTGGCTACGGCAAATCAAACCAGCGCCGCCTCGTCAGCCAGTTTGCCCGGCTCTGCCGTGACTATTTCCGTGACGGCCCAGGGCACCGGCATGTGGTTGCAGGATAGACCTGCCTGCAAGCCGCTGTTGGTGCCGTAACAACGCAGGTACAGTTCCTGGCAATGCGAAAATCCTTTCACCTTTGACCATTCGCCGCCCTTGGGGAACTGCATCCAGCCGTTCGCCAAGATTGGACCGGGCAGATGCCGGACTCAGCGGCACAAGAGGGTAGTGCGCAAAGGAATTTTCCGATGAAGGGCTGAAGTCCGATTGCCACACGGCGGAAGGTCGTGGATTTGAAGCGCTTCAACATGCGCGCCATCCCGGCCGCCGGGACCTTTGCCAGCCGCCAGTCTTCGATCCTGCGGCGTTCCTGAAAGGAAAGCTGCGTGTAAACGGCTCCCATGCGATTATCCTCCTTGTAGATAACGCGATGTTTTACAATAGGATTCGCACTTCAAAGTAGCGCGCACTCCGCTACATATGACGGCCCTGTAATCGGTCTTATGTTGAATGTGGAGCAAGAAGAGCGGAGACTGTGAATTCGCTGGATCTGCGTGCGCCATCCGCCGCGCCGCAGCCTCTAGGAAGGCAGCCATTGTTTCAGGGCTGCCTTCCTAGGGTCAGGACCCATTGATTTCCGGTGGGTGGTGTGATTCACGGTTCGAAAAATGAGCGGTGATATGTCTGATCTTTTCTGGCAGACGGACGCGCAGATGGCCCGTCTTGAGCCTTATTTTCCGAAGTCCCACGGTAAGCCGCGTGTTGATGACCGGCGTGTTCTGAGCGGAATTATCTTCATCAATCGCAATGGCTTGCGCTGGCGTGATGCTCCCAAAGATTACGGCCCGCACAAGACTTTGTACAACCGTTGGAAGCGGTGGAGCGACAAAGGCATCTTTGCCCAGATGATGGCCGGTCTGGCTGCTGATCACGGTGAGGAAAAGACCGTGATGATCCCCTCTCGGGACATCACCTCGTGATGCCCTGCCGGGCAATGGACGCAACTTACCTGAAAGCACACCGTACGGCCTCCAGTCTTGGGGTTAAAAAGGGGGGCGTGGGCGCCTGATCGGGCGCACTAAGGGCGGCATGAACACTAAGCTGCACGCAATCTGTGACAGCCAGGGGCGTCCACTGAACCTGTTCGTGACCGCCGGACAGGTCAGTGATTACACCGGTGCAAAGGCGCTGCTAAGTGGCCTGCCTGACGTCCAATGGCTTCTCGGAGATCGCGGGTATGATGCCGATTGGTTTAGAGAAGCGTTGAAAGACAAAGGGATACGCGCCTGCATCCCCGGTCGAAAGCAGCGCAAGAAAGCCATCAGATACGACAAGCGCCGGTACAAGCGGCGCAACCGCATTGAGATTATGTTCGGCAGGCTGAAGGACTGGCGGCGGGTTGCAACACGATACGACAGATGCCCAAAAGTCTTCCTGTCAGCAATCGCGCTTGCAGCCCTCGTTATCTACTGGCTTTGAAACTCAATGAGGCCAGAGCCTAGCCGGACACTTTCTTGACAAACTGCGATTTCAGGCCGATCGGGCCGACCCCCGGCACCTTGCAATCAATGTCGTGGTCGCCATCCACCAGCCGGATGCCCCGGACCTTGGTGCCAACCTTGATAACCGAGGACGTCCCCTTCAGCTTCAGGTCCTTGATAACCGTGACCGTGTCGCCGTCGGCCAGCAGATTGCCGACGCTGTCGCGCACTTCGGCAGTCTCGCCGTCCGCCGCCCCTGCCGCCCATTCATGCGCGCATTCAGGACAAATCAGCAGGGCATCCACCTGATAGGTATAGGCAGAGGCGCATTCGGGGCACGGAGGCAAAGTATCAGTCATGTACGCTCCAATAGCCCTAAGACAGGATGCTGGCCAGACCGGGATTGTGCCCCGTCCCCCCCGGCCCCGGCGCGCCCTGCTTCAGACCGCGCGCGCCTGCGGCAGCAGGAACGGCACACCGGCGGGCGGCACGCTGTTCACCGGCACCGGGCAGCCATAGACCTGCGCCAATGTGTCATTGGTCAGCACGTCTCCCGGCGCGCCGTCCGCGGCCACCCGGCCTGCATGGATCAGGGTGATCCGGTCGGCAAACATCGCGGTGAGGTTCAGGTCATGCATCACCGCCACCACGCCGCCGCCGCGCACCGCATAATCGCGCGCCAGATCCATCACCGTGAACTGATGGCCGATATCCAGACTGGCCACCGGCTCGTCCAGGATCAGCCAGCGCGGCACGCCGTCCAGCACCGGCTCCCAGACCTGCACCATCACCCGGGCCAGCTGCACCCGCTGCTGCTCGCCGCCCGACAGATCCTGATAGAACCGGTGCGCAAAACCCGCCAGATCCACCTGTTCCAGCGCGCGCAGCGGCAGCGCGCTGTCCGCCGCCGCCAGCCCGGCGCGCAATCCCAGCCGGACAATCTCCAGCACCGTGAACGGAAACGCGATGGCGGCGGACTGCGGCTGCACCGCGCGGATGGCGGCCAGCTGCCAGGGTTTCATGGCGGCGGTATCGCGCCCGTTCAGCAGCACCCGCCCGGTAAACGGCACCTCGCCGGTCATCGCCCGCAGCAGCGTGGTCTTGCCCGATCCATTGGGGCCGGCAATGGCGGTCACCTCGCCGGGGCGGGCCTCAAAATCCACCCCCTTCAGGATGGCGCGGCGGCCCAGCGTGACCCGGATATCATATGCCTGCATGACGGGCCTCCTAAATGCCGGTGCTGCCGAAACGGCGCAGCAGGATCCACAGAAAGAACGGCGCGCCCAGCACCGCCGTGATGATGCCGATGGGCAGCTCTGCCGGCGCCACGGCCACGCGTGCGATCATATCCGCCGCCAGCAGCAGCGAGGCCCCCAGCAGGGCCGCGTTCGGCAGCAGGCTGTGGTGGTCCGGCCCGGTGGCCAGCCGCAGCAGATGCGGCACCACAATGCCGACAAAACCAATACCGCCGGACACCGCCACCGCCGCGCCGGTGGCGGCAGCAACCGTCACAACCGCCGTGTTCTTGACCCGCTGCACCGCAATGCCGGTGTGGCCTGCAGCCGCCTCGCCCAGGGCCAGCCCGTTCAGCCCGCGGGCCAGAAACGGCGCCGCCAGCAGCGCCAGGCAAATCACCGGCGCGGCGGCCATGACCTTGGCCCAGGTGGCGCCGGCCAAGGACCCCATGTTCCAGAACGTCAGATCGCGCAGCTGGCTGTCATCGGCCATGAATGTGATCATGCCGGTGCCCGCATTGGCCAGCGCGCTGATCGCAATGCCCGCCAGCAGCATGGTCGCAACCGAGGTCTGCCCGCCGCGGGTGGAAATCCGGTAGAGCACCAGAATGGCGGTCCAGCTGCCGAAAAACGCGGCAATGGACACCAGATAGCTGCCCGCCGCCTGCTGAACCGCGGCAGGCAGCGCGCTGCCCAGCACGATGGCCGCCACCGCCGCCAGACCGGCGCCGGCGCTGACACCCACAATGGCCGGGTCCGCCAGCGGGTTGCGGAACAGCCCCTGCAGCAGCGCGCCGGATACCGCCAGCGCCGCCCCCACCAATGCGCCCATGACCAGGCGCGGCAGCCGGATATCAAACAGGATAAGCCGGTCCAGACGGCTCAGCTCCCGGCCCGCCGCCAGATCGCCAAGCGCACCCCACAGCGAGGTGCCCGAAGCGCCCCAGGCCAGCGAAAACACCGCCATCACCGCCAGCAGCGCGGCCAGCCCCACGGTCAGCCGCCGCGCCTGCAGCCGGCGGTCCACTCCCCGCCCTGCGGCGGCAGGTGCATCAATGGCCAAGGACATCCTGCGCCCCCCCGCCATACAGCGCCAAGTTCAATTTAGTGACCGCCGAGGCCGTGCGCGGGCCGAAACCAATCAGATGCAGCCCGTTCATCCGCACAATGGCGCCGTTTTGCGCCGCCGGAGTGGGCTGGATGGCCGGGATCGCCAGCAGGTCTTCGGTGCGGATGCCATGGTCGCCGCCGCGGTCCATCATCAGGATCACATCCGGCGCGGCTTGCGCGATGGCCTCATCCGTCATCGGCTTGTAGCCCGCGAACCCCGTCACCGCATTCACACCGCCCGCCAGCCGGATAATGCTGTCCGCCGCCGTGTCCGCACCGCCTGCCATGATGCGCCCGCCCTGGGTGGACAGCACAAACAGCACTGTCCGGGGCGCGCCGCCTGCCGCCTTTGCCGCCGCAGCCTGGGCGGTGGCGATTTCCGCGCTGACCTGCCCGGCCAGCACCTCAGCCGCGTCCTGCTGGTCCAAAGCAGCGCCAACAGTGCGGATCTTGCGGGCAATCCCTTCGGCGCTGAAATCTTCGGGCACGCTGATATATGCCACCTCAGCCGCCTTCAGCACGTCCAGTGTCTCCGGCGGCCCGGCGCCCTCAATCGCCAGGATCATGTCCGGCGCCACCGACAGCACCCCCTCAGGCGCCAGCGCCCGCTGATAGCCGATGTCGGGCAGCTGCCGGGCCTCCGCCGGAAAGGTGGAGGTTGTGTCCCGGGCAATCAGCCGGTGCTGCTGATCCAGCGCATAGACGATTTCCGTGACCGAGCCGCCGACCGAAACGATGCGGCTTGCCGGATCCGCCAGCGCCATATGGCCTGCAAACACCGCAGCAACCAGCAGGTTCAAACCCAGATACAGACGGGACAGTACTGTCATCAGGCCACCTCTGCCGCAGTCAGAGTGGCCAGGCCTTCGACGATGGCATTCCACGCGGGCCGGTGATCCCTGGCCTCGGCCCGGCGGCCAAAGACCTGCAGGATCAGAGCGCCGTCAGCGTCAAACGCCTCAACCGAGACCGCATCGCCGCGCTGGGTGGGTTTGGTGACGGCCCAGACTTCGGCAATATGATCCAGCCGCAGATGCAGGTCGAAACCGGGATCGAGGATGTTCTGCCACGGCCCCATTTCGCGCAGGGTTTTCACCGGGCCGCTGTGGATTTCGATGCAGCCCGTATTGCCCACGAAAATCATCACCTCAACGCCCTGATCGCGCACCGCTTCAAGCATGCTGTTCACCGCAGCCGGCTCCAGCGCGCGGGCCAGCGGCGCCCCGGCAATGCGGTAGGCGCCCAGCCGGTTCATCTTCAGTTTCGAGGTCAGCCGCATAAACTGGTGGGTGTCGGTCATCCTGGCCCATTCCGTGCGCAGCGCATCGGCCTTGTCCGTGTTGCCCTTGGGCGCCTCCGCCGGCTTGCGCGGCTCCACTGCCAGCGCCTGGCTCTGGTCTTCCAGCTTCAGGTCTTCCACCAGCCGGTCCCAGGCCGCCAGATCCGAAGCCTCGCGCAGATGCACCTTATGCACCGCATCCCCGGCTGCATCGAAGATCTGAATGGACCGCTTGATGCCCTTGTCCGTCTCCCGCTCCACCGCAAAGGCGGTGACGAAATGCTTGGGGAACAGCCGCAGGTCGATCGCATCGTTCAGCACCATCGAGGCATGCTGGCCCGAACGGTAATTGCCGTACACCCCCACCTTCTCAATCACGCAGGACCGGTTGCGGGTCAGCGCCATCACCTCGCCCAAGGCAGCCAGCCGCGGCATGATCGCATCCGGCGCGGCACTGATGCGGGTCATGCCTTGGCCTGCATAGGCCGCCACCAGCTGGCCCTCGGAAATGCCGAATTTATCCGCAAAATCACGGTCGCGCAGGGCGGAATGTTCAGCGCGTGCGGCACGGATCGCCGCCGGCGTCATCGGGGTATCAGTCATGTCAGCCCTCTCAGCTGGGAGATTGGAAAGGGCTGGCAACGGCGGCAGATAAAGCGCGCAGCAGCTGGCGGCCGCATTTTACGGCACGTTAATTTATGTTGACTGTTTCTATCACCTTTATTAACAGGCTCAAGCGGAATTTGTGAATCCGCAACGTCAGACACACGACCACGCCAGCCCCGTCGCAAGCATCCGGTTCAACAGAACAGACAGATGCAAAGGGACGCGAGATGGGGAAACACCACAAGAAACGGCATGGCGGGTGGCTCCTGCTAAGCACCGTTTCAATGCTGGGCCTGATGGCCAGCGCCGGCAGCCTGGCCGCACAGGATATCATTGAAGACGAGGATTTCCTGGGCACAGTTGACCTGGGCCAGGGCAAGCGCGAGGTGCAGACCGGCACCGCGGTGCCGCTGACTGTGATCACCCAGGAAGAGATCGACGACCGCCAGGCCGGCACCATCGGCGAGCTGATCGATTCCGTGCCCGGCGTCAACCTGGTGAACGGCAACACCCCGCGCGGCGCCGGCATCAACATCCGCGGCTTCGGCGCCACCAGCAGCTTTGGCACCGACCAGAAGGTCCAGGTGATCGTCGACGGCGCCACCACCGGCTCCGAGGAGCTGTACCGCATCGGCACCCAGCTGTTCACCGACCCGGAACTGTACAAAGAGGTCTCGGTCCTGCGCGGCACCATCGGCAGCTTTGAATACGGCTCTGGCATCATCGGCGGTCTGGTCAAACTGGACACCAAGGACGCCTCGGATTTCACCGGCGGTGAAATTGGCCTGCGCTTCCGTCAGACCCTGCAGGCCACCAGCAACGGCGAAGGGTTCGCCAGCTCCTCGATCCTGGCCTGGCAGCCGCTGGATAACTTTGAGCTGCTGCTGAACTACACCCTGCGCGACACCGCCGAATACGACAATGGCGACGGCAGCCAGGTGGCCAACACCCAGTCGCGCACGCCCTCTTACCTGATCAAGGGCAAGTACAGCTTTGGCGATGCGGGCGAGCATTCGATCACTGCCTCGCTGAACGACAGCGCGAACGACGAAAAAGACGTGCCCTACGATGGTTTCGGCACCACCAGCACCAGCTTCGGCAGGGTCGACCGCCGGATTGATAACCGCGTCGCCGGCATCCGCTACCAATGGAACCCGGTTGGCAATGATCTGGTCAATCTGGACGTGAACCTGACCTATTCTGATCAGGAAATCACCCAGTCCTACATCGCCGGCAGCGCCTTTTGCGACGACGGCGGCGTGGTCCGGGCCGATCCGAACTGCGCGCGCAGCGGCCCGGCGGGCACCCCCTTCAGCAGCGCCACCCAGGACGCCGATCACCGCTATGAGACAACCAAGCTGACTGTAAAAAACAGCAGCTATTTCACCACCGGCGCCGCCACCCACGACCTGCGCGCCGGGGTTGAGCTGTCGCGCCGCGAACGCCTCGATGCCTCCTCCGCACCGGGCGGCACCGCCAAGCGTTATGCGGTGTTTGCCGTCGACGACATCTCTATCGGCCGCTGGACCGCCACCCCTGCCCTGCGCTACGAATCACAGGAGATCAAGGCACATGACGGCTCGCAGAACCACGACGCCTCGGCGCTGATGGGCGGCTTGTCGCTGCGCTATGAATTCGACGCTGGGTTTGCCCTGTTCGGCAGTGCCGCCTATACCGAAAACCTGCCGGTGATCGACGATCTGGACAATGCCGCCCGCATCGGTGTTTCCGAACGCTCGCACACCTATGAAATCGGCGCCTCATACGCGGCGGCGGATGTGCTGACCGCCAATGACAGCCTGGCGGTCAAGGTGACCTACTACCAAAGCCGGCTGCGCGACATCACTTCTTATGTCAGCTCTGTCTCCCTGCCCACGCCGCCCTTCTTCGCCTTTGTGCCGCTCGACAAGGTTGATACCCGCGGGTTCGAGATTGAGGCCGGCTATGCGCTCGACTCCGGCTTTTACGCCGACCTGAACGCCAACCTGCCCGATGGCGAAGAAGTCCTGAACGGCACCGCCGCGCGCTGGCGCAACCTGGCCTCGGACGATCTGCGCCTGACCCTGGGCAAACGCTTCGGCGAGACACTGGATCTCAGCTGGGAACTGGTGGCGGCGAAATCCGGCTTTGATGCTGCAGGAACGGCAGTGGCGGGCTACGGCGTCCACAATCTGCGCGCCACCTACAAGCCGCAGTCCGGCCTGCTGCAAGGCACCGAGGTACGTTTCGGCATCGAGAACGCCTTTGACCGCGCCTACCGGCCCAGCCTCTATTCCCGCGACGCGGCGGGGCGCAATTTCAAGCTGACGCTGGCCAAAACCTTCTGATCCCCGGAACCGACCAAGAGGTGCGACATGGCACATGGACGTAAAGCCCTGATTTCCCTGCTTCTGACTGCCGCGCTGGCAGCAACCGGCGCGGCGGCAGAAGACGCCGCCGAACCCGGTATCGCCATTGAACTCAGCGCGGCAGAAGCGGCGGAGGGTGCCTGCAAACTGTCCTTTGCGGTGCAAAACTCCCATGCCAAAGACGTCGAGCAGGCGGTCTATGAAACCGTCCTGTTCGACGCCCGGGGGCAGGTCGCGCGGCTGACACTTCTCGATTTCCGGGACCTTCCTGCCGGGCGCCTGCGCGTGCGGCAGTTCCAGTTCCCGCAGGCCTGCGCGGACATCAGCCGGGTCCTGATCAACGGCGCCGCCACCTGCACCGGCGGCGGCCTGCCCGACGGCGCCTGCAGCCGCGGCCTGCGCCTCAGCTCCAAAGTGATGGAGCTGGCAGGATGAACACAATACAC
This sequence comes from Leisingera sp. M658, assembly GCF_025144145.1. NCBI lineage: Bacteria > Pseudomonadati > Pseudomonadota > Alphaproteobacteria > Rhodobacterales > Roseobacteraceae > Leisingera > Leisingera sp. M658. The sequence goes on along the minus strand of NZ_CP083552.1, from coordinate 46,533 downwards.
ACCGCCCTGAACAAGGTGCTGGACCTCGGCGGCCCGGTTGTGCTGCTGCTGCTGGCGGTCTCGGTGCTGACCAGCGCGCTGGTGCTTTACAAAATCTGGCAATACCGCATGGCACGGGTCGGCCAGCATCGCGCCCTGGCTGCCGCAGTGGCTGCCTGGGACCGGGGCGAGGCTGACGCGGCCCGGCACAGCCTCAGCCAAAGCAAATCCTATCTGGTGCCGGTGATGCGGCTGGCGCTGGACGGCGCCCCGGACCAGATGCAGGCCGACCGCGCCGACGCCGAGGCCGAGGAACGTTTCTCCCGGCTTGAGCGCGGCCTTGGCACGCTGGACATGGTGGCCCAGCTGGCACCGCTGCTGGGGCTGTTCGGCACCGTCATCGGCATGATCGAGGCTTTTCAGAAACTGCAATCCGCTGGCGCCTCGGTGGATCCCTCGCTGCTGGCCGGCGGTATCTGGGTGGCGCTGCTGACCACCGCCGCAGGGCTGGCGGTGGCGATGCCGGTCTCGCTGGTGCTCAGCTGGCTGACCGCCCGGATGCAGCGCGAACGGGTCTTTGCCAACCGTGCCCTGCGCACCGTCTTTGCCCCGTCTTCCCCTGCCCTGTCTCCGGCAGAGGCGCCCCTGCAGGTGGCCCATGGCGGTTAAACTGCACGGCATAAAACGCAGACGCCTGTCGATGACCTCGCTGATCGACGTGATCTTCCTGCTTCTGTTGTTCTTCATGCTCACCTCCACCTTCTCGAAATTCGGCGAGGTTGAGCTGATGGCCGCAGGCCAGGGCGCCGCCAGCACCGGCAAGCAGATGCTGTTTGTGGCGCTCGGCGAACAAAGCCTGACCCTGAACGGCCAGCCCGCCGACCTGGAACGGATTGCCGGCCTGATCCGGATGCAGCCGCAATCCGGCGGCCATCTGGTGCTGATCAGCCCTGGCGCAGATGCCTCCTCGCAGCGGCTGGTTGACCTGCTGTCCGCCCTGCGCGGCGTTGACGGGCTGCAAACCCTGGTGCTCGGCTGATGCGCCTCAAACCGCCCGCCGCCGCACAGAAGGAGCCGACAATTGCGCTGATCAACATCGTGTTCCTGATGCTGATCTTCTTCATGATTGCCGGCACCCTGGCGGTGCCGCTCGACCAGGATCTGACCCTAATCGAGGCGCAGGACCTTGAAGGCCGCGAACCGCCCGATGCGCTGGTAGCCCATGCCGATGGCCGCCTGACCCTGCGCGGCAAGGTGTTGCCGGACGCCGCCGCCTATGTCACCGCGCTGAACCGCGAAGACCGGGCCGCCCTGCGCATCGTGCCCGATCGCAACCTGCCCGCGCGGGACCTGGTGAAACTGGGCAACGCCCTGCGCAGTGCCGGCGCCGAACGGGTGCTGATCGTCACCGAAAGAGCGCTGCAATGAAGGTGCCGCACTCCCGGCTGGCAGGTCTCGCAGCGCTGTTCCTCGCCGCTGCAGCCCACGCCGGCGCTGCCTTTCTGACAGACCGCGAACAGGCCGAACAGGCAGGCGGCCAGACCGGCCTGGCCGCCCAAGGGTTTGCCTTTGCCGACCTGGCCCAAGGCACAGATGTTCCGGTTGAGGCCGAGGAGGTTCTTAAGGCAGAACAGCCGGTCCAAGAGGCCGCGCAGCACCCCGCCCCCGAACCGCAACAGCCGGTTGCTCCAATCGCCGCGGCAGAACCCGCGGCCCTGCCAAAGGCCACGCCGGTCCTGCCATCCGGCCAAGCGAAACCTGTGCAGCAGGAACCAGCCGCGCAGCCTCCCCTGCCCGCAGCGCAGCAACCCCTGCCCGAGGCCAAGCCTGCACCGGCGCCGGCACCAAAAACCCAGCCGGAACCCCGCAAGCCCGCCCCGCGCGGCAACAGTGATCAGGACGCCGCACAGGGCACCGCCGCAGGCCGCGCGGCAAAACCGGCAGGACAGGCGACGCAAACCCCCGGCACCGCCAAACAGCAGGGCAACGCCGCGGCGGACAATTACCGCGGCCAGGTGCTGCGGCGGGTGATGCGGGCCAAGCGGCAGCGGGTCAATATCCGCGGTGCTGCGCTGGTGCGGTTCTCCATCGCCGCCAATGGCGCCCTGCAATCAGCCCGCATCGTCAAAAGCTCAGGCTCCGCCAAGCTCGACAGCATCGCCCTGGCCCAGGTCCGCCGCGCAGCCCCCTTCCCGGCCCCGCCCGCCGGGGCGAAAACCACCTATACCGTCCGGATCAAAGGCAAGTAGCAGCGCCGCCGCCCGCCAGGGCGGTCTTGCAGATCCGGGTGACAAACTCCTGCACCGCCTGGATCCGCGCCATGCCGCAGGTATCGGGATGCATCAGCAGCCACAGGTCCGCCGAGGCTTGCAAATGCCCCGGCAGAAGCTCCACCAGATCCGGATGCGACTGGCCCAGATACGCCGGAAACGGCGCAATCCCCAGCCCGCTTTTCACCGCCTCCAGCTGGGCAAAGATACTGTCCGTGGTCAGCGCCACATTGCACGCGGCTGAGACCGCCGCGAACTCCTGGTTTTGCACCGTCTGCGCCAGATCGCCCGAAGCGGCAATGATGTTATGCCCCTCCAGATCCGCCGCCGTTTCAAAATCGCCAAGCGCATCCAGATACAGATCCGAGGCATAGATCCCGAACCCCACCTCCCCCAGCTTGCGGCCCACCAGCCGCTCTTGCTTAGGAGCGCCGATGCGCACGGCGATATCAGCCTCGCGGTTCAACAGGTTCACCTTGCTGGTGGACAGCAGCAGCATTACCCGCAGCTCGGGATGCAAATTGTGCAGCTCGCGCAGCTGCGGCGCCAGCAGGATCTGGCCCAGACCGCTGGGGGCAGCCACAGTGACCGTGCCGGCCAGCTGGCCGTCGCTGCCGCAAACCGCCTCGCCGATCAGCTGTGCCTGATGCTCCATCTGCTCGGCCCGGGCCAGGATCCGGCTGCCGCAGCTGGTCAGCCGCACGCCTGATATGCTGCGATCAAACAGGGTGGCAGACAGCGCCGTCTCCAGCTCCCTCAGCTTGCGCCCGACCGTGGCCGGGCTTTCCGCCAGCCGGCCCGCCGCTCCCGCAATACTGCCCGCACGTGCAACCGCCAGAAAGAACCGGAACAGATCCCAGTTCTGACTCATCACGGGGGCGGGCCTGGGGCCGGAAACGGTTCGCATCACGCCGGAAAACTCATCTGTCAAAATAACGCAGCGGCAAGGGCCGCCTGTCCTCAGCTACTGCCGGCCCCGTTGTAACACCACTCAAATTTACTTGTGTCGCTGTGAGTTTGAAAAAAATTCATCCCCTTACAATAACTTACGTGAAAATCCCCCGTTTCTTTAAAATGACGCGCAGCGCTTCAAATCTGATGCGTTGCGTTTCTTCCGCCCCCTCACAGGTTCAATCGCAACCGTGCGCAAACGGAGCTGCGCCGGTGCTATTGGAGGAAAGACAATGACAGTACAAAACAACATGGGCCCGATCACCGGGACAGAAGGCCCGGACCCTCTTACCGGGACAAATGCCAGCGAATTGCTGCAGGGGCTTGGCGGCGGCGATACTCTGACCGGCGGTTTGGGGGATGATACGCTGGACGGCGGCACAGGATCGGATACCGCGAATTACCGCGACATCGACGTGCCGGTGCAGGCAGATCTGCGCGCAGGCAGCGCCACCCGCGAGACCGGTTTTGCAGTAGTGGTTGAGGACCAGCCGCTGGCCTCGCTGACCACAGACCAATCCCCGGCGGATCTGGTCGACGAAGCCGCGGCAGGCAATCTCTACTACAACCTTCACACCAATGACTTCCCCGGCGGCGAAATCCGCGGCCAGCTGCTGGTTGAAAGCGATGTCACCGATGGCGGCATCCGAACGCTGACCCTGGTTGCGGATCTGGATTCCGCGCAGGAGCCGGACGGCGCCAGCGACTCCCTGGCCACCGGCCAGGGCCGGGTGGTGATCGTGATCGACGGCAGCAGCATCACCTACAGCTCGGACCTGTCGGTGACCGGTCTGGCCACGTCAGACCTGCTGCCGGTGGCAGGCGTCAGCGCCATCCACCTGCACAACGCCCCGGCCGGGCAGAACGGCCCGGTGATCGCCGATATCGTCCAGGACGCGGGCGGCGATGTGAACGGGCTGAACGCCGGCTTTGATGACGGCAATGTCTTTGATGAGGCGGTTGAGACCGACACGCTGATCAGCATCGAAAATCTGGAAGGCTCCGATGACGGCGATGATCTGCGCGGCGACAACGGCGCCAATCTGCTGAACGGCAACGGCGGCGATGACATCTTGCGCGGACGCCGCAGCAATGATGAGCTGAACGGAGGCGACGGCAACGACGACCTGCGCGGCAACCGCGGCGCCGACACGCTGGATGGCGGATCAGGCGATGACGTTCTGCGCGGCGGACGCGGCAGCGACCAGCTGAACGGCGGCAGCGGCAATGACGAACTGCGCGGCGGCGGCGGCAACGACATCCTCAGCGGCGGCGGCGGCGTGGACATCATCGACGGCGGCAATGGCATCGACACCAACTCTTTTGCCAACATCAACCAAGGCGCCGCAGATCCGTCGATTGCCGGCGTGACCGTGGTGCTGAATGCCGACGGCTCGGGCACCGCGTCCTATAATGGCGGCGGCGGCAACGGCCCGCTGATCGAGGAAGAGTTCACCGGCATCGAAAACATCACCGGTTCCTCCAACAACGATGATATCCGCGCCTTGGGCGCCGCCCCCAACGCCATTGACGGCGGCGATGGCGACGACTTTATCGCAGGCGGCGGCGGCACGGATTTCCTGACCGGCGGCGAAGGCACCGACACCAACAGCTTTATCAACATCGGGGCTGAGGTGGTCGCCGATCTCGGCTCTGGCAGCGCCTCCTACCAGCCCAATGAAACCACCACCGTGTTCGAAAACTTCAGCGGGTTCGAAAACCTCGACGGTTCGGACAATGACGACCAGCTGTCCGGCGACGGCGGTGCCAACACGCTGACCGGCAACGGCGGCAACGACTTGCTGGTGGGCCGCGGCGGCAATGATGTGCTGGAAGGCGGCGACGGCAATGACATCCTGCGCGGCGGCGGCGGTGCTGACATCACCGATGGCGGCGCGGGCATCGACACCGCGGATTTCCAGGACATCGGCGCAGCTGTGATTGCCGACCTGAATGCCGGCGCCGCAGTCTATCAGGGGCCGAACGGTGCAGTTGTCGATACGCTGCTGAATATCGAGAACCTGACCGGCTCGGCAAGTAACGACGTGCTGAACGGCGATGCAGGCGACAACCTGCTGGCCGGGGGTGCCGGCGGCGATACCATCAACGGCGGCGGCGGCAATGACGTGATCCGCGGCGATGCCATCGGCGACGGCGAGGCGATCACCGTCACCGTGACCAACACGCTGGGCGACGGCGGCACTTTCCTGACCCCGGTCTGGTTCGGCTTCCACGATGGCGAGAACTTTGACCTCTGGACCGATGGCGAGGCCGCCAGCGGCGGGCTGGAGCGTATTGCCGAAGACGGCAGCGTCGAAGGCATCGCAGCCGAGTTCAACCAGCAGGTCATCGACGGCGGCGTCGATGCCACCATCATCGGCGGAAATGGTGCGCCGGGGCCGATCGATCCGGGCGAAAGCGCCAGCTTCACCATCAATGTGAACGCCGATCAGGTCGGCCAGGGCTTCTTTACCTGGGCCACCATGGTGATCCCCTCCAACGATGCCTTCCTCGCCTCGCCCGACGATGCGCTGCAGGACTTCATCTTTGACGCGGACGGCAACTTTGCCGGGCCGCTGGTGATCGAACGTTTCGGCAGCGATGTGCTGGATGCCGGCACCGAGGTGAACACCGAAGAAGGCGCTGCCTTCCTGAACCAGACCGCCCGCGATCAAGGCACCGCTGAAAACGGCGTGGTCCGCCAGCACGAGGGCTTCAACGGCTCCGAAGGCAATCCGGAGGGCACCCCGGTCAACATTCTGGGCGGCACCACCGCCGCAGGCACCATTGTTGATCCGGCCGAGGGCGACTTTACCCGCAACAGCGGCGAGGAGCAGCTCTTGCGCATCGTGGTCGATCTGGCCGAAGGCGGCGCTGATGTGCTGTCCGGCGGCGCGGGCAGCGACTATATCGACGGCGGACGGGGCAACGACCTGCTGCGCGGCCAGCGCGGCGCCGATACCCTGGACGGCGGCGACGGCGCCGATGTGCTGTTTGGCGGACGCGGGCGCGACCTGGCCGACGGCGGTGCAGGCAGTGACCGTATCGCAGGCGGGCGCGGACGCGACACGCTGGACGGCGGCGCGGGCAACGACCGCATCGACGGCGGACGCGGCGCAGACGTGCTGACCGGCGGCGCCGGCAATGACCAGCTGACAGGCGGGCGCGGCGCCGATAGCTTTGTCTTCAACGAGGGTTTCGGTAATGACGTGATCACCGATTTCAACACCTCCGCCGATGGCGAGCTGCTGGATCTGACAGGCGGAAGCTTTGGCTTCGGCAGCTTTGACGATCTCTCTGGGTCCATCTCTCAGGACGGCGGCAATGCGTTGATCGACCTCGGGAACGACGGCACAATCACGCTGCTGGATGTGCAGGCCTCAACCCTGACCGAGGATCACTTCCTGATCTAAAAACCACAGGCGGCGGCAATCCAGCGATTGCCGCCGTCTCTCTGCTTCTCTCAGTCTGCAGCCATCACCAGATCGCTGGCCTTTTCCCCGATCATGATGGCCGGCGCATTGGTATTGCCCGAGACAATCTCGGGCATGATCGAACAATCCGCCACCCGCAGCCCTTGCACCCCGTGCACCCGCAACCCGGCGTCCACCACCGCATCCGCCCCCTGCCCCATCCTGCAGGTGCCGGTGGGGTGGTAAATAGACACCGAATTGCCGCGCGCCCAGTCCAGCGTGCCCGCGTAATCCTCCATCGCGAGATCCGCATCAGGCCGGAACTCCGCAGCGATCTTGGACGCCAGCGGATTATGCCGGGCAATGCGCCGGGCAATGTTCACCCCGTCCACCAGGGTCCGGCAATCCGTCTCTGTCGCCAGATAGTTCGGGTGGATCTTCGGATAGGTCTTCGGATCCGGCCCGTTCAGCCGGATCTCACCCCGGCTTTCGGGCCGCAGCTGACACACCGACATGGTAAAGGCCGAAAACGGATGCACCCCCTCGCCGGGGCTGTCCGCCGACCAGGGCTGCACATGAAACTGAATGTCCGGCGTCGCCAGATCCGGCCGGGTTTTCATGAAACCGGTCGCCAGACTGGCCGCCATCGTCATCGGCCCGGCCCGGAACAGCGCATATTTCAGCGCAATCCGCGCCTGATTGAACAGGCTGCGCACCTCGTCGTTCAGCGTCGGCTCATTGCATTTGTAGACCAGCCGCGCCTGCAGATGGTCCTGCAGCCCCTGCCCCACCCCCGGCAGATCCACCGCCACCTCAACACCGTTGGCCTTCAGCTGCTCCGCCGGGCCGATCCCCGACAGCATCAGCGTCTGCGGCGAATTGATGGCCCCCGCCGACAGGATCACCTCCTTGCGCGCGGTCAGGCTTTGCCGCTGGCCGGCCCGGTCCAGATAGGTCACGCCAGTGACCCGGCGCCCGTCCAGATCAATCTTTTCTACCAGCGCATTGGTGATGATCTGCAGATTTGCCCGCTCGCGCGCCGGTTTCAAAAACGCCACCGCAGCACTGCAGCGCCGCCCGTTGCGGGTGGTCAGTTGGAAATACCCCACCCCCTCCTGCGCGGCCCCGTTGTAATCGGGGTTGAACGGATATCCCGCCTCCTGCGCCGCCGCCACCCAGGCATCGCAAATCGGGCGCTGAATCCGCATGTTAGAGACTGTCAGCGGCCCGCCAGCACCATGAAACTCATCCGCGCCGCGCTCCTGATCCTCGGATCGTTTGAACAGGGGCAGCACATCGTCCCAGCCCCAGCCCTCATTGCCCATCTGGCGCCAGCGGTCGTAATCCTCCTTTTGGCCGCGCACATACAACAACCCGTTCAACGAGGACGACCCGCCCAGAACCTTGCCCCGCGGCCAGTCGATCGAGCGCCCGTTCAGCCCCGGATCTGCTTCCGTCTTGTAACACCAGTCAACAGACGGGTTATGCATGGTTTTGAAATAGCCGACGGGGATGTGGATCCAGGGGTTTGTGTCCCGCCCGCCGGCCTCCAGCAGCACCACCTTATTGCGCGGATCCGCACTCAGCCGGTTGGCGATCACGCAGCCCGATGACCCTGCTCCGATAACAATGAAATCTGCTTCCACGACCCTCTCCCGACTCTGTCAGGAAAAAACTTCTATACAGATTGCATGAAATATACTAGCTATTTTTGATACCAAACGTCTCAATAATTGATCTTAGGGAGGAAAATTATGGGGGTCACCGACAAACTGAACCGCATATCGCGGCGGGATCTGTTCAAGGTTGCAGGCACTTACGGGATGAGCTCGACCCTGCTGGCGGCCGGCAGTTTTGGCGGCGCGATGAGCCTGGCGAATCTCGCATCAGCCGCAGAATCGACTTACGAGCGGCGCTTTTCCAAGCCCGCCAAACACACGCTGAAATTCGGCGCCTCGGGTTTTAACGCCCGCAACCTGCTGATCGAACGGGCCGGCGCGCTGGAGTTCGCCCGCGACCTTGAATCCCGCACCGATGGCGAGATCCGCATCGAATTCATCGGCGACAACCAGATCTGCGGCCAGCTGAGCTGTGTGGAGAAAACCCAGCAGGGCATCGTTGATATCTACGCTGCCTCCACCCAGAACTCGGCCGGCGGCGCGCCCTATCTGAACGTGCTGGACTATGCCTTCATGTTCCCCGGCCGCGCCTCGCAGTATCATTTCCTGTACCACCCCAAGAGCCAGGAAATCCTGCGCGACCCGCTGGAAAAACGCCACGGGCTGAAATTCCTGTTCAGCCACTGTGAACTCCGCGGCATTCAGCTGGGCCTGAAATACAAGGACGCGCCGACCATTACCAAGCTGGAGCAGCTGTTCGGCACCAAGAACCGCGTCACCGGCACCCAGCTGGGCCGCATCGCCATGAAGGCGCTGAACCTGAACCCGGTCCCCGTCGCCTGGGAGGAAACCCTGGACGGCCTGAAACAGGGTCTGATCGACGGCGCCGAAACCTGGGCCTCGGCAGTGGCCTATGCCAACATGTCGCCGGTGGTTTCGCAGTCGGTGGACCTCAAATTCTTCTGCGGCACCGAACATACCTCAATGTCGGCCAAGGTCTTTGACAGTCTCGAAGGCTACCTGCAGGACGCGGTACTGGAGAGCGCCTATTGGGCGCAGGCCCATGTGCAGGCCGCGAATGAGGCCGCCCTGGTCAAAACCGTCGGTTTCTCCGATCCGCAGCTGCCGGGCACCATGTTTGTGGAAAACGACGTGCGCCCCGCCTTCCTGCCGGACAGCGAAATCCGCATGGCCGAGGAAATGTGCTCACCCGAGTTCCAGCCGCAGCTGTGGGAGCAATGGCGCGACCGTCTGAACGGCTGGGCCGGCGGCATCGACACCTATCAGGAAATCTACAACATCGCGCGCGAGGTCGACAAAGACATGAAGCCCGAAAACGTGGAACCCCGCCGCTGGTGGAAGGGCTGACCGCCGCCTAGGCTGAAACAACGGGGTCCGGCGCCGCAGCACGCGCCGGACCCCGCCCCTCCGGAACGGGAGACCGGGGGCTTGATGGGAGGAACGCATGACGCTCTGGTCTGATATCAGCGCGATTTTCAGCGCATTTGCATCGCAAGACAGCTGGGAAATCCGCAACGCCCTGCAAAGCAACGCCGCCTGGGTGCTTGGCACCCTTGCGGCGGCCCTTGGCGGGGTGCTGGTGATGCTGGTCTACCGGCTGGTGCCGCTGCTGGACCGCCACCTGGAGCGCACAATCATGGTGTGGAGCTATCTGGCCATTGCCTTTATCATCTTCTGGGGCGTGATCGACCGCTTTGTGTTCAAGAACCAGCAGCCCTGGTCCACCACCATCCCGCCCCTGCTGTTCATGGTGATGGCCTGGTTCGGCGCCGCCTTCAACGTGCGCCTGCGCACCCATCTCAGCTTCAACGAATTCCGCACCATCATGCCCCGCTGGGCGCAGATGGGCTGTCTGACCCTGGATGCGGTGCTGTGGTTCGGCTTTGCCGTCATTGTCTTTGTCACCACCAGCCGGATGACGGCGCTGTCGGCGTCGAATTTTCAGATCGTGCTGGGCACCGACAGCGTGCTGCAATGGTGGTTCCTGATCACCGCGCCGCTGGCCTTTATCCTGATGATCGGCCGGGTTTTTGAAAACCTCGCCGATGACATCCGCAACTTCCGCAGCGGCGCGCCGCTGATCAAACAGGCCGTGATCGGAGGAGACGTCTGATGGACACCGGAACCTGGGTTACGCTGATCTCGCTTGGGGTCACCTTTCTGTTCATGCTCGGCGTGCCGGTGCTGCTGGTGATCGGCTATTGGGTCATTGGCTGCTCCTTTGTGCTGGGGCTGACCCTCGACAATATGGGCGCCGAGCTGCTGAACGTCTTCAACAAGGGCTTTGCCCTCTTGGCGATGCCGTTGTTCATCCTCACCGGCGACCTGATCAACCAGTCCGGCATTGCCCGGCGCCTGTCTGATTTCGCCTATGCCTGCCTCGGCTGGATGCGCGGCGGTCTGGCAATGGCCTCGCTGGGCGCCTGCGGGCTGTTTGCTGCGATATCAGGCTCTAACTCGGCGACAACGGCCACTATCGGCTCCATGCTGCACCCGGAAATGGTCAAAGGCGGCTATGACGAGCGCTTCTCGGCCGCCACCGCCGCCGCAGGCGGCACCGTGGGTATCATCATCCCGCCCTCGATCATCTTCATCGTCTACGGCTTCCTGATGAACCTGCCGATCTCAGACCTGTTTGTGGCCGGCATCCTGCCCGGTGCAATGATGGTCGTCGGCATGCAATTCGCCTGCTGGATCATCTGCCGCCGCAACGGCTGGGGCTTCCTGATTCCGCTGCAGCTGAACCGGGTGCTGAAAACCGCCTTTGGCGCCTGGCTTGGCTTCTTTGCCATCGGGCTGGTGCTCTGGGGCATCTACACCGGCAAGTTCTCCCCCACCGAGGCCGCAGGCGTCACCGTCGGTTTCTGCGTCATCGCAGGCGTGCTGTCCTGGGTGGCAACCAAACTCACCGGCGCCGGCAGCGGCAAGACATGGGAGGAGAAATCCTATGCCGAGATGCTGGTGGTCGAAGGCTTCACCATCCCGCAGATCCCCTCAATCGTGGTGCGCTCGGCGCAGATCACCGGCATTCTGGCGCCGCTGATCGCAATCTCGGTGGTGATGCAGCAGATCCTGTCACTGCTGGGCGCCCAGCAGACCATCGGCGATTTTGTCACCTCGATGGGCGGCTACCATGCGGTGCTGTTCACCTCGATGGTGATTGTGTTCTTCTCCGGCATGGTGCTGGAAAGCCTGCCGGTCACCATCATCCTTGCCCCGATCCTGGCCCCCATCGCGGCCTCTGTCGGGGTTGATCCGATCCATTTCTCGGTGATCTTCCTGGTCGGCGCCTCCATCGGCTTCATCACCCCGCCCTACGGCCTCAACCTCTATGTCGCATCCGGCGTCACCGGTGTTCCGTATTTCCGCCTGCTTCGCTATACAGTCCCTTACCTTGCAGCCCTGATCGGGGTCTGGGTGCTGGTCTCGCTGGTGCCCGGTTTCGCGCTGGTGCTGCTGCCGGGTAAGTAGGGATAAGGCAGCGATGGCAGACGACGGGTCCGAAAACAAACCGGGGCAGATCCCCACCAACCTGCGCCTGCTGGTGCTGCTGGAGGAGATCGCCCGCCGCGGCACCGCCGTCAAACCGGCCGAGATGATCGAAGCGATGGGCCTGCCCAAGCCCACCGTGCACCGGTTGATGCAAACCGCCGAGGGTGAAGGGTTTTTGCAGCGCGACCTTGACGGGCGCGCCTATGGTCCCGGCCCCCGCCTGCGCCGGATGGCGCTGGATACCATGTCATCCGAACATCTGCGCACCGCCCGGCTCAGCATCCTGAAAGGCGTGGCAGAGGAGCTGGGCGAAACCTGCAACCTCGCCACCCCCGACCGCGAAGGCATGATCTACCTCGACCGGGTGGAAACCAAATGGCCGCTGCGCATCCAGCTGCCGATCGGCACCCAGGTGCCGTTCCACTGCACCGCCAGCGGCAAGATGTATCTGTCATCTCTGAAGCCCAGCACCCTGCAGGCCGTCCTGCACGCCCGCCCGCTGCAGGCGGTGACCGGGCAAAGCTGCACCGATCCGGATGCCCTCAGCACTGAATTGGCCGCCATCCGCAGCCGCGGCTATTCGACCGACGCCGAGGAGTTCATCTCCGGCATGGTTGCCGTCGCCGTGCCGGTGCGGGACACGCACAGCCGGCTGCTGGCCACGCTGTCGGTGCACGCCCCGGTGCAGCGCCGCAGCCTGCAGGATCTGACAGATTTCCTGCCCGTCCTGCAAAGAGCCGCAGCCAGCCTGTCTGATCTGGCCTAGGCGCCCTGCCTGTCCCGCCGGCGCAACCGTTTCCCGGTTTCCTGCGGCTCCGGCTGATTTGAACGGCGGGCAGCGGTCGGCCCGATTCCGGTGCCGCCTGCCCTGCCCTCGTTTCTGCCCCGGTCCTTGCCCCCGCCCCGGCCCTTGCCCCGGCCTGTCCGCGCGCCGCCGCTGCCAGTGTCATCAGCGCCGCAGACAAGTTAAAAATCGACCTTTTACCTTTTTGTACGCAATTTGTGCGGTAAAGAAGCACTCATCAGTCGCGCTGTTTTTCAAGAATGAGGCCAGCCATGCATTTCAAAAAACCGGTATATCTGCTCTGCCTGTGCCTTGGCCTGTTGACCGGCCAGACCGCCGCTGCCCGGATGCTGGTGATCGGCACCATCAGCGACGAGCCGGTCAAGGAAACCCGCGCCTTCCTGCCCTTTGCCCGGCACCTTGCAGCGCAGCTGCAGGATCAGGGCATCACCGGCGCCAGTGTGACAATTGCTCGGGACATCAGCGATATGTCCGAACTCCTGCGCACAGGTGCCGTCGACATCTACATTGACAGCCCGCTGGTATCGCTGGCGGTCCGTGCTGAATGCGGCAGCCGCCTGCTGGCCCGCCGGTGGAAAAAGGGAACCGCCCAATACCAATCCGTTATCTTTGCCCGCCGGGACAGCGGCATCCGGTCGCTCAAAGACCTCAAGGGCAAGGTTGTCGCCTTTGAGGAACCGTTTTCCTCCAGTGGCTACATCCTGCCGCGGCTCGCCATCGGGGACCGGATCGCCCCGCTGACCGCCCTCCCCGATCCACGGGCCGCGCGCCCGGCCAGCGGCGCCGCCTATGTCTTTTCCGGCGACGATGGAAATACCATCGAATGGGTACTGCGCGGGCTGGTGGATGCCGGTGCCATGTCATTGCAGGGCCTGAAAATGCAGGCAGGCGGCGATTTTGACGATCTTTCAATCATTCTGGAAACCAAAGCCATCCCGCGCCATGTCGTCAGCGTTCCACCTGATGCCTCCGCCGCATTTTCCCGGGCACTGCTGGCTGTGCTGACAGGCATGGATCAATCCGCAGCAGGCCGCAGTGCTTTGCTGAGCTTTGAAGAAACCAGCAAATTCGATCCCATACCCGCACCCACCCTGAACCTGCTGAAGCAATTCCAGACTCCGGTTGCGCTTCTCATCGGCGGGGGCTGATTTGCTTGGATCCAGCCTCAGAACCAAACTGGTGGTCTACACTGTTCTGATCGTACTGGCGGTAGCCGGCGCAATTGCCGCGATCTCGGTCACACTTGCACACCGGACTTCAGCCGAAGCCTATGAACAGCATGTGACCGATCTGGCCAAAACTCTGGGCGAAGCCGTTCTTGAACCTCTTTATGAGTTAGATATCAAACGGTTACGTCAACAAACCGGGGCTGCTTTAGCCAGCGAAGGTGCCATGCGCGCCTTGATCCTGGATGCCGGCACCCGGGTGCTGACAGATGGCACCGACGACAATCTTTTGCGCGGTCAGCGGTTTGCAGATCCGCTTCTGCGCACCGTTGTTGATCACAAACAGTGGACCGTCCTGACAGACGGCAGCCGGATCAGAGTGGCGGGTCCGGTTCTGGCAACAGCGGACACCCGGCTTGGCTATGTGGTGCTTGAGTTCTCCACCGCCCGTCTGGACCAGGAATGGATGGCCCATGTCAGCCGGATCCTGCTGCTGTCCGGATTTTGCGCGCTGTTTGCATCACTTGCCGCCATCATCATGGCCAACCGGATCACCCGGCCGGTCAAACGCCTGACGGTCTTTGCCGACAGCATACGCCAAGGCAGCCGCCCCCAAGACGTCCCTGATTGCGGCCGGGACGAAATCGGCCGTTTGGCACTGGCCTTTGCCGAGGTGCTGACCCATCTCGACCGCAGCAATGCAGATTTGACGGAACTTACGGCCTCGCTTGAGGCAAAGGTAAAAGAACGAACCCGCGAGGCTGAGGCCGGGAACAAGGCCAAATCTGAATTTCTCGCCACCATGAGCCACGAGATCAGAACCCCGATGAACGGCGTGTTGGGAATGGCGTCATTGCTGGAGGAAACGGACTTGGACGAGGACCAGGCGCTGTATGCACGGACCATTTCGGAATCCGGTGAAGCCTTGCTGGAAATCATCAATGAAATACTCGATTTCTCGAAGATCGAGTCCGGCAAGCTGGAGCTCAGAAGCCAGCCAGTTGATATTCGCGACCTGCTTTCGGGTGTTGTCCGGATGCTGGAACCCAAAGCCGCAGAAAGCCGAGTGGCCTTGCGGCTGGAGTATGAACCGGATTTGCCCTCTGCCATTATGGGCGACGAAGGCCGGATTCGGCAGATCATCGTCAACCTGGTTGGCAACGCGGTGAAATTCACTGAGAACGGGGCCGTGACAGTCAAAGTCACCGGAACTAAAATGGCCTTACAGACCCGGTTTAACATCGCGGTCGAAGACACCGGAATCGGTATACCCAAAGACAAGCTGGCCAGCGTCTTCAACGCGTTTTCCCAGGTCAACAGTTCCGCAACCCGGGATTTCGGCGGGACCGGGCTGGGGCTGGGCATTGCCTCCCGTTTGGCACATCTGATGGGCGGCGGAATTGATGTGCGTTCCGAACCCGGAAAAGGCTCCACGTTTACATTCAGCTGTACATTCTCCACGGCCAGGGATTTTGTTTCTGGGTCGAGTTAAAACCCGTTTCCAAGGTGTCTTCACAGCATACGATTGAGGAGTTCACAGCTGTGAACTTTTAAGCGGTTTCGCGGCGGGTCAGTGCCATGATCATTGGGCTGCTGGTAAAATGCCCTGCCGCTGCCTTGGTGCTGAGGTGCCGCAGATATCCGCCGGGAGAACGGATATCGCCGAAACGCTCCAGCATTGCTGCAATCACCACGGAGGCTTCGACGGCTCCCATGGCGGTTTTGGCTTCTTCCCAGACGGGGGTTGAAACCCCCATCATCGGGCGAACGGTGTCTGCGGCGCGCAGAAGGTCGGTCCAGTGGCGGATGGCGCCATCGGCATAGCTTTGGATTTCGCCGCAAGCGGCGAGGATTAGGCGAAGCGGCAGGCTTGGGCCGCTGGGGGCAGGGGCCTTAGGCGGTTGGGGAGGTGTTTCACAGTGCGCTGGCCTTTCTGCTGAAGGTTTCTCAGCATACCCGGGTTCGTCTTTCGATTCCGTATTTGCTGCGTGCGCTGACTTAACAGCCTGTTCAGATTCAAATGAGTCTTTCTTTGAACTCTGATAGTGGTGCTCAATTTGGGCGTCACTGGTGCTCAGTTTCTTTGCAAATACAGGCTCTAAATGTGCTTTCAGGTCACTGAGAGCTGTGCCCAGCTGGTCCCGGATCTGCTCCACTTCGCCGAGATCAAGCTTGCGCCGCAGGCTGCGGGCGCTGAGCAGGGCGAGGTCCTGGTACTGGTCCCAGATGCTGAGATCAGGCCTTTCGGCAGCGCCGCAGAGGGCGAGGTTCAACAGGTCGCGGCGCATCAGGCTGACGGTCTCGCGCAGCTGTTTGATGCGGGCCTGTTCCGCGCGGCCGGCCTCTGCCGCCGCAGAGAATTCCGCGTAGCGCAGGGCGAGGGGAGAGAGGTCGAAGCCATAGGCAACACGGTCGCCCTGATTGCGGCGCACGTAACGTTTGCCGTTGGGGCTGTCGCGGCGGATCAGGATGCCGGCCTGCACCAGCTTGGCCATGTGGCGCCGCATGGTCGAATTGGGCATGCCGTTCAGGCGTTCGCAGATCACCCGGTTGGACGGGTGCACTACCGGGGTGCCGGGCTGAGGGTCGATCATCTTGCCGGGCAGGAAGCTGAGAAGTGCCTGCAGTACCGACACATCACGGTCGCTGAGACCGTAAACCTTGCGGGCGGCGGCCAGTTCGCGCAGCGCGTCCCATTTGCTGACAGCGCTGGTCAAACCAGCCTGTTCGGCGGCAGCCTGCTGTTTCACCAGCACAGCATCCACCGTTCGCCCAAAAGGCGTGAGGGGCATATATCCCATGTGTTCATCACGAAAGACAAAAAAAGAGCGGCCCGCGAATCACATTGGACTTGCGGAAAACGGCTGCTGCCACTAACTTGAAGGTGCTAGAAACAAGTAGGTCTCGTGGAGCTTCGTCTTTGCGGGGCCTTCTTATTTAGTCTGCTCTGTGCCTCCTAAGTTATTGTTATTTATTAACCTTCCGACCGATTTTGCCAACGGTCGTGAAGTTCTTGGATCAGGGTCTGGGCCTCGGCCTCGAACCAGTCGGCAAACTCGCCGCCGGCCAGTTCCAGGTTCACGCCCTTGGCGGAACGGCGCAGGGTTGCGCTGCGTTTGCCGTCGATTGTCAGTTTCTGCGCCGCCGGCGCGGGTTTGGCCGGTGGTTTGGCGGCCTGCGGGGCAGGCGCGGGGACCGCGGCCTTGAACACCGCCTCAAACGCCATCACCGAAGGGTCGGCGGGAGCGCTGTTTGTGCCATCGTCAGTCACCGCGGATATGGCAAAGTCGGTGTAGACCCGCTCGGCTGTTTGGGCCAGCGCGTTGCGGTCAGCCCCGGTTTCGTCAATCGCCCGGGCCAGCGCATCCCAGCGGGGGCGGCCGATGCCCTGGGCCGGGCCGATGGCGCGGGCAAGACCGGGGGTGATGGTCTCGGCAATGGCGATGGCCATGGAGACGGAGGATTTGGTGACGGTCAGAACCTCAGCCACCTGCGACTGGTTGCCAAAGCCGTTTTCGACCAGTTCCAGGGCAAACAGCGCCTTTTCAATAAAGGTGAGGTCGCGGCGGGCCATGTTTTCGGAAATCTGCGCCCGAACGGCGGCGTCATCATCGAGATTGGCCACCAGCGCGCGCACTTTGGCGACCTTATCCGACGAGCGGATCGCCTCCAGCCGGCGGCGGCCGTAGACCAGCAGATAGCGGTCCGGTTCCGACGGGTGGCGGCGCACCAGGACCGGCACGGTCTGGCCGTTTGTTTCAATCGCGTCGCGCAGGTCGATGATGTCTTCGGGATCAAGCCGGTCGGTGATCCGCGTGTCTTCGATCTGATGCGGCTCCAGGTCCCAGACCCGGTGCGAATCCACCGCATCGCGGGCCGAGCGCAGGGCGCGGTTGCTGGTCATCATCGATGACGCCGGGGCAGGGGAGGGCGCCCCGGCAGCGGCGAGGCTGTCGAGCATCGACAGGCGGGATTTTTTGCTGCTGGTCATTTGCGCCCCCATGTTTCCTGAATGAGCTGGCTGATTTCGTCGTTGACGGCGTTCAGGCTTTCGACGGCGCGGTCATAGGTCGAGCGGGTGAAAGCGCTGCGTTCGACCTCGTACAGGGTTTGTTTGGTGAGGCCTGCGTCGGAGATTGCAGTGGATTTCAGCATCTGCGCGTTCAGCACCTTTTCGCCATACATGGTGCGCAGAAAGGCAACGATGCGGTTCTGCGGCGCGTCCGAGGGTTCGTAGCGGGTGAGCAGGTAGCGCATCCAGTCGTGGGACATATCGGCGCCGGACTGGGCGATGACGTCCATCAGGTCGGCGGTCATGCGCAGGAACTGCGACATCGACATCACGTCGAGCATTTCCGGGTGGATTGTCACCAAGACGCCGGTGGCGGCAGAGAGCGCCGACATGGTGAGGAACCCCAGCTGCGGCGGGCAGTCGATGACCACCACGTCATAGTCGGAATCGACCTGTGCCAGCGCCTCTTTGACCCGGAAGAAGAACAATCCGGCGTTGCCCTGGGCCAGGGCGCGGGGGGTGTCGTGCTCAAACTCCATCAGTTCGAGGTTGCCGGGGATCAGGTCGAGGTTCGGAATATAGGTCTTGCGGATCACCGAGCTGATCGGCGCCGGGTCATCATATCGGATGGCATCAAACAGGGTGCCGCCGTCCTTGAGGTCGAACTCAGGCTGCACGCCGTGCAATGCGGTCAGCGAGGCCTGCGGATCCAGGTCGATGGCCAGCACCCGGTAGCCCTTGAGCGCCAGGCGCTGCGCCAGATGGGCGGAAGTGGTGGTTTTGCCGGAGCCGCCCTTGAAATTCATCACGCCGATGATCTGCATATGGTCGGTGTAGCCTGCGCCGTCCTCAGGACCGGTGCGGCGCCCGGGCAGGTAGTCACCGGGTTTGCGGGCGGTTTTTTCCAGCAGCACCCGCAGCGCCTGGATATCCTCGGCGGTGTATTGGCGGCGGTTGCCGGCGGTCAGTTTGGGCGAGGGGCCCTTGCCGTCGAGATGCAGCTTGCGCAGGTAGGAATCATTGACGCCAAGCAGGGCCGCGGCCTCGCCCGAGGTGAATTTGCGCATCGATTTGGTGGCATTCGGGGGGAACAGGCTCTCGCGCTGCGCATGCAGCTGGGCGGCGATCCATTCGGAATGCTGGCGGATGACCGCGTTGAGATCCTCGGGGGTGTATGTATGATCCATCTGCCCTATGTGCCTGCTGTGCGCTGCCGCTCTGCCGTATTGATCCGCGCCTGCCCCCGTGTTTTCAGGTGGGGGCGTGTTCACGGATTTTGGCGTTTGCCGCCGCTTTTCCGTGACTATTGGCCAAAGCGCGGGATTCGCGCAAGTGTTTTCTATATCTGGCGGGGCAGGGGGCATGAACCGCAAGGCATTGCGGGCAGGCGCAGAATCCCTTGTGCGGGGATGACGGGATCAGCTGCGGTGCTGGGTTTCCAGCAGCGAGATTGCGCAGCCGGCACCCAGCAGGGCGGCGCAGTAATAGGCGATGCTGGGTATTTGCAGTGGGAAATCCACCAGTGAATGAGTTGAGACAAAAGCCAGCGCGCCCAGGGTCAGCACCGGTATGGCGCGCAAGGAAGTCCGCAGCCGCAGGCCGGTGAGGCAGGTTTTTAGAATCAGCCGGACGCTTAGGCCCAGCAGCAGCAGGGCGGCAGGCAGGCCGAACCCCAGGGTGAGTTCAAGATAGGAGTTATGGGCCCGGTGCCAGCTGCCTTCGGTGCCGAGGCAGACCGGATCCCGGTAGCCGGGGAAGACATCCACGAAGGTGCCAAAGCCGGTGCCGGTCCACAGGTTGTCCCGGATCGCGGCCAGGGTGGCGGCCCAGGCGCACCAGCGCGGATCGCCGGACGTGCCGCCAAGCCGCGAGAACACCGGCTCGCCGAACAGGACCAGCAGCAGGCAGCCGCCGCCCAGCACCAGCAGTACCCGGCGGGTGCGCCCGTTGCGGCGCGCTTGGGCTGAGACAATGGCCAGGCACAGCACCAGCAGCGGCAGGCTGAGCAGGGCGCCAGCCCGCGACCGGGTTGCGATGATGGCAATCAGCACCGCAAACAGCAGCAGCCAAAGCGCGGGCTGCACAAGACCGGTGCGGGCAGGGGAGGGGGCCGGGCCGGCATGATGCCCGGTCCGCGGCAGCCGGGGCGCAGGTTTCAGGATCTGGAGACTGCCGGCCAGGGCAAATGCGGTGAGACCAAAAAATGAGGCGGCAACGTTGCGGTTCACAAACACGCCGGAGAAGCTGCCGTAGCTGACCGGGTAGCTGGTAAAGACCTGTGCCTGGGGAAAAAACACCTCAAGCACCATGGATATGAGCACAATGGCGGTGCCGGTCAGCGACAGCGCAACCCAGACGCGTTTGGCGGAGCGGGGGGATTGGCACAGGAGCAGGGTGCAAAGAAACACCAGCCCCGGCAGAATCAGCGCCGGCAGCGCCGCCAGGGTGCGCAGCGGGTTGAGCGAGATATAACCTGCGTTGAGGTCCAGCGCGGCACCGGCCTGCTGCCAGACCGGGTGGGTCAGAGGGCCGATCGGCAGCGGGACCACTTGCATCCCGCCCCAAAGCGCTGGCAGGGTCAGGATCAGCGCGGTGGATCGCACCAGCCGGCGGAGGCCGGCGGAGGTGGTTCTGACCGGCAGGCAGAACAAGGCCAGCAGGGCGGCCAGGCACCCAGTGGCCTGCGCATAGGGCGGCGAAACGGAGCCGTTGAACAGGGCGGCCAGGAACAGGGTTGCCGTCAGGCCGGCACGGCAGAGATCCCGGTAACGGTGTGAAGGAAGCGCAAGGGGTGTTCTATGCAGCACGTTTGTTTCGCCCAGAGTTTCGTTCAGAGTTTCCCCCGGTGTATTGCCCAGTGTTTCCCCGGTCAGCCGGCAGTTGGATCAGCCTGTGATACCGGACCGGCAGGAGGGTTGCCGCCGGGCAGCTGCCTGACAGGGCGGCTTTCACGGAGAGCGCGGGTTCCGGCAGATCGCATGGAGAACCTTTGAAGAATACAGTGGTTTTTGATTTCAATTCATTGCCGGATCAAATTCCCCTATTTGGATTATACAACCTGATCCGCAAAGGGATCATAAAATTTTATTAGAACTCTTTTTTTTCGGCAATTTCTGCTAGAAAGGCCATTGGGGCGGTATGTTTCAGCCTGCGCAAAACGCTTTGGACGAGTGGAATTGAAAACCCGATGATTTGCAAACGATCCCTTGGTCTTCTGTTTGTGCTGCTTCTTGCGGGTGCGTGCAGTTTTTTGCCCCGCAACGGCCCGGATGAGGCCGCGATCCTGGAAAAATCCGCCAGCCATCTGCAGGCCGATGATGCGACGCTGGGCTATAATTATGTGGTTGTTGATGTGAACCGCGAGGTGATCCCGTTTGTCACCAAGGACGACAGCAGTTCGTTTGCGACCTTTGGCGCCAGCAGCGCCGAGGTGCCAAGCATCCGGCTGGGTGCGGGCGACGTTATTCAGATCACCATTTTCGAGGACCAGTCCGGCGGGCTGTTCATCCCCAAGGAGGCCGGGGTGCGGCCGGGCAACTTTGTCACCCTGCCAGCCCAGGAGATCGGCCGCGACGGCATGATTTCGGTGCCGTATGCGGGCAAGATCCGGGCGGCCGGCAACACGCCTTCGGCGGTCGAGGACATCATCGAGCGCCAGCTGGAGGAAAAAGCGATCAACCCGGCGGTGACGATCGAGGTGGTGGAGGCGAACTATCCGCGCGCCTCGGTGATCGGCGAGGTGAAGGAGGCCGGTGTTTTCACCCTGCGCAACAGCGGCGACCGGGTGCTGGATCTGGTGGCGCAGGCGGGCGGTATCACCGGCGAGGATCATGAGACTTTTGTCACCCTGTCGCGGGGACGGCAAAGCGCCAAGATCGCCTATGAGGCGCTGACGGCCAACCCGCGCGAAAACGTTTTTGTGGCGCCGGGGGACAACATCAATATCTCCAGTGAGAGCAAGAAATTCTACGCCTTCGGCGCCACAGGGTCGGTGGGGGAGTTCACGTTCGGCGCGGCGGCGGTGGATCTGAACGGTGCGGTTGCCCAGGCGGTTGGCCTGGACGACAACCAGGCGGACCCGGCGCATGTGTTCATCTACCGCACCGAGCACCGCCATGCGCTGAAGGAGATGGGCGTCGATGTCTCGGGCTTTGAACAGCACGATATTCCAACGGTTTACCGGGCCAATTTCCGCAAGCCTGACAGTTTCTTCATGGCGCGGAATTTCGACGTGCGGGACGGGGATGTGGTTTATGTCTCCAACGCGGATTCCGTGGCGGTCAGCAAATTCTTCGGGCTGGCGACCACCATTTCAGGCGACACCGTGCAGATAGACGGCGATCTGTCGAACCTGTCGAACTAAGGGGCGCAGGTATCATGCATGGGTTTTTCAGCCGGTTCCGCAACACGGCAAAAAGGCGCAAGGCCGCAGAGTTTGCCCCCCTGGCCCCGGCAGAGGATTTTGTGGCGGTGGGGGACATTCACGGCTGCTATGATCTGATGGGCCGGCTGCTGGACCGGATTGCGCTGCGGCCGGACTGCGGGCGGCTGGTGTTCCTGGGCGATTACATCGACCGGGGCGAAAACAGCGCCCAGGTGCTGCAGGCGCTGCACGGGCTGCAGGTCAGCAACCCTGACGCGGTCTGCCTGCGCGGCAACCACGAGGACATGCTGCTGGGGTTTCTGGACGATCCGCTGGGCGAAGGGCCGGGCTGGCTGCGGCATGGCGGCCGCCAGACGTTGGCAAGTTTTGGCATCGCCGCGGTGCATGCGGGGATGCCGGACCTGAACTGGATTGCAGCGCGCGACAGTTTGCAAAACAGGATGGGCGCCGGGCTGATCAGCTGGATCCGCACCCTGCCGGCGTATTGGCAGACCGGCAATGTGGCGGCGGTGCATGCGGGGGCTGACCCCGCCTGTCCGCTGGAGGCGCAGGAGGATTACCATCTGGCCTGGGGTCACGGCAACTTCGGGCGGGTTCCGCGCCAGGACGGGGTGTGGATTGTCCATGGCCACACAATTGCTGAGGAGGTGCGCGCAGAAGGCGGCCGGATCTGCGTGGATACCGGCGCTTTTGCAACCGGAAAGCTGAGTGCGGTTGCGGTGCGCAATGACGGCTTTGAGGTATTGACCGCCTGACTGTCCGGCACAGGCCGGGAAAAAGGCTGGGAAAGGGGCAGGAGTGCAGTTTATCGGGGAATTAATTAAAAGCGCGCCGATCCATCAGGTTAGGGTAGTTATTTATGCACGCAGTGGGTGCATATTCCAGGTGCAGGCGCGCGGGCCCGTCCGCGCCGTGAATTGGGTGTTTGAGGCCATGATATGAGTTTTGCATTTTCTACAAGAGCCCGTCAGGTGCTGGCGGCTGGTTTTGTTGCAGCCTTTGCAGTGTTTGCGCCGCCCGCATCGGCGCAGACGGCGCAAAGCGCGGCGGGGACAGGCGGGGCAGGTGGCGCGGGCCGGGCGGAGACCCCGCCGCCCCGGGCGGAGGCAAGCCCGGCGGCGCTGGCGCTGTTCCTTGCCGATCCGGCGGGGTTTCTGAGCCAAGAGGGCGATCTGGCGGCACTGATTGCCTCAGTCGCCCTGACGGATCCCGGTACCGCGGCCCGGATTGCTGCCCTCGCCTCAGCGGAGGGGGTCAGCGCAGAGCAGGCCGAGGCCATTGGTGCAGGCCTGGCGCAGGCCGCAAGCCGGATGACGGCGGAAGGGAATTTTCAACAGGGTACGGCCATCCTTGTGGCGGTTGCGCAATCGCCCTCTGCCGGGCTGGCGGCGGGTTTCACCGCCGCCTCGGGGGATGTGGAGACGGCGGCCATAAATCCTGCCGCGCCGGGGGCATCCGGCGCCGGGCTTGAGGCTCCGGATGCGGCGGCGGGCGGCGGTGCTGCGGACATCGGCGGCGGTGCTGCGGCTGCAGGCGGCACGCCTGCCACCGGCGGCGGCGTACCGGGCGGCAACTCTGCGGGCGGTGTATCCGGCAGCACTCCGGGCGGCACGCAGGGCGGCGGCAGCTCCGGCGGCGGCAGATCCGGGGGCAGCAGTGCAGGCGGGGTGCCGGGCGGCGCTGTCAGCCCGGCCGGCTAGGTGATGTCCCGGCAACACCTGCGTTTGCGTACAGCTGCTTCGGCCGCCGTTTGCCAGTATTCAGGTGCCAAATGCAGAAGATGACCCATGAACCGATGCGGGTGCCGCAGGTGCCGGACGGCGGCGGGGCGCAGGACGACGGTCTTGACCTGATGCGGATCTTTGCGGTGGCGCGGCGGCGCTGGCCGGTGCTGCTGCTGGGGCTGATGGCCGGGCTGCTGCTGGGGATCGCCTATGCGGCGACGGCAACGCCGGTCTATACAGCCTCGGCCCATATCAGCGTCGGCTCTGCGGATGCTGAAAACGCCCGCGAGCTGTCCGGAGTGTCGGGCGTCCGGCTGGACGAGGATCAGATCACCACAGAAATCCAGGTGCTGCGGTCCGAGCAGATCGCGGCGCGGGTGGTTACGGCGCTGGATCTGGTGCAGAACCCTGCGTTTCTGAGCGAACCCAGGACCGGGCCGGGGCGGGCGGCTGAAGGGGTGAAAGACCTGCTGCGGCTGGCAGCGGCAACGGCTGTATCCTGGGTGCAGGACGAACAGCCCGCAATTCCGCTGACGCCGCAGGAGCTGGCGGAAGCCGCCCGGCAGGATGCTGTCAGCCTGCTGCGGGACAATGTGTCGGTGCGCCAGGTGCAGCGCAGCCGGGTTCTGCAGATCACTTATACCTCGGTCTCCCCGGCGCTGTCGGCGCGGATCGCCAATGCGGTTGCCAATGCCTATATCGAGGATCAGCTGGCCTCGAAATACGAGGCAACCCAGCGCGCCACCAACTGGCTGAAGGAGCGGTCGGACCAGTTGCGGCTGCAGTCCGGCCTGCTGGACAAGGCGGTCGACAGCTTCCGGCGCGAGAACAATCTGGCAGGGGCAGGCGGCGATCTGTCGTCGGATATTGAGCTGGAGCTGCTGAACAAGCAGGTGGCGGATCTGCGGGCGGAACTGCTGGCGCTGCAGGCCCGCAGCAACCGGCTGAATGAGATTGTCGCGCAGAATGACACTTCGGCTTTTGTCAGTTCAACCGCGAGCCAGTCGATCACCGCAAACCTGCGCAGCCAGTATCTGGAGACCCTGCGGGACTTCAACTATCTGCGCAGCAGCCTGGGCGCGGATCACGCGCAGACCCGGCGGCGCCAGCGCGAGCTGATCCAGCTGGAAGGGCTGATGTTCGAAGAGATCAAACGCTCGGAGGTGGTGGCCCGCAACGATGTGCATGAGGCCCGCGAACGGCTGGCCAGCCTGGAGGCCGCGCAGACGGTTGCCGCCGAACAGCTGGGGGCGGACAACACAACGCTGGTGGAGCTGCGCGAGATGGAGCGCAACGCCGGGACCGTGCGCAGCCTGTATACCAGTTTCCTGCAGCGCTATCAGCAATCGCTGCAAGAGCAGAGCTTTCCGGTGTCGGACGCGCGGATCCTGAATCCGGCGCGGGTGCCAGAATACCCGAGTTCGCCGCAGCTGGCCAAGATCACGGCCCTGGCCGGCATTCTGGGGGTGCTGCTGGCAGCGGGCTGGAGCGCTGTGCGGGAGGCGGTGGACACCAGGCTGCGCACAGAAGATCAGATCAGAGATATCCTTGGGCTGGAGTTCCTGGGCGGGCTGGAGAAGATTGCGCCGCCGCAGCACCCGCCGGAGGCGGCGGATCTGCAGCTTGGCAGGCGGGAGGTGCGGTTTCCCGCCATCATGCGCTATGGCGCGGACAAGCCGCTGTCGGTCTTTGCCGAGACGCTGCGCACCGGCAGGATGAGCCTGACGCTGAAGGCGCCGCAGCGCGGTGCCAGCCAGATCATCGGTGTTGTGTCCTGTTTCCCCGGCGAAGGCAAAACAACCACCGCTGCCAATTTCGCGGCCTTGCTGGCGGCGCAGGGCGCCTCGGTCATGCTGATCGACGGCGATTTGCGCAATCCGGGCCTGACCCGGTCGCTGGCGGGCGGTATTGAACAGGGCCTGGCGGATGTGCTGCTGGACGGGGCGGATTGGCAGGACGTGCTGTGCATTGAACAGGCGACCGGGGCCCATATCCTGCCGAACCGGCCGGGCCGGGCGGTGCATACCGGCGAGCTGCTGGGCGGCCCGGCGATGGAACATCTTCTGAGCGCCTGTGCGGCGGTTTATGACTGTGTGATCCTTGATCTGCCGCCGCTGGGGCCGGTGGTCGATGCGCGCGCGGTTCTGCACAATCTGGACGGGCTGTTTTTTGTTGCCAAATGGGGCGCCGCCGATGTGAACCACGCCGCCGCGATCCTGGGCAGCGACCCGCGGCTGCGCGGCAAGTGCTATGGTGCCTTTCTGAATATGTTCGACGCGAAAAAAGCCGCTGCTTATGGCAGTTGCGAGGGGTCGTCTTATGGCTGCGGGAGGGGCTACGGCCGCTATTACAATGACAGCTAAGGCCCTGCTTCTGGCGTTGGCGGCCCTGTGCGCAGGATTGCAATGGCAGGCTCTACGCAGCCATCTGAACCACCAGGCGCATCACCGCCTGGCCGCAGAGGCCGGGGCAGGGCGGCTGGAGACGGCGGACAGCGGACTGATGGCGGCGCTGCTGGCCGCGCCAGCCGGTGCGGCAGCGCTGTTTGATCCGCATCTGCACCGCAGCCGGGCGGTTTTGCATCTATACGCGGCGGATCTGATAGCGGCGGCAAACGGCCTGGACCCGCTGCGGCCCGTACCGGACCCGGAGACAGTTGCGGCCCGGGCAGCCGCCCTGCGCCAGCTTGAGGCAGCGCTGGCCCGGCAGCCGCTTGACGGGGATCTTTGGTTGCGCCTGGCTGTGACGGGACGGGCGCTTGGCCTGCCGGAGCGGCAGCTGGAAACCTATTTGGAATTCTCAAGACTCTCCACCCCTTACGAAGGCTGGATTCTGCGGCGGCGAAGTTCTTTCTAGCTTAATGCAACTCACGCATGTTTAACTGTGTCGTTTTTTAGAATCAATTGACACAATTTTGACTTAATACATAATTGCCTAATGTTTGCCCGCTTGATTGCGGCAAAAGGTTAATATTTTTGTTAAACCTTAGGTGATTAAGTTCAATGTTTGACTTTGAAGTCCCAGAACGGGATCTGCCTTATAATTCAGTCCGTCCGCCGCCCCGCAGCACCCTGTCCGGGTTTGTGTTTGCCGGGGTAAAGCGCATGTTTGATCTGGTTGTCAGTTGCGCGATCCTGCTGCCGCTGGCACTGATGTGTGCCTCGGGTCTGCTGCTTCTCAATCCGTTTTGGAACCGGGGGCCGCTGCTCTATTCGCAGCGGCGCATGGGGCGGGGCTGCCGCCCGTTCACCGCCTATAAATTCCGGACAATGCGCCCCGCGCCGGAAATCCGCCGCACCGCTGATTGCCCGCTGGAAGAAGAGCGGATCACCCCGCTTGGGCGGTTTCTGCGCCGCGTCCGTTTGGATGAGCTGCCGCAGATAATCAATGTTTTTAGGGGGGAAATGAGCCTGATCGGGCCGCGCCCGGACTATATCGGCCATGCCCGCCGGTTTCTGTCTGATGTGCCGGGCTATCAGGAGCGGCACGCGGTGCGCCCCGGCATCAGCGGCTGGGCCCAGGTGGAGCTGGGGTATATCGAAGGTGTTGATGCCACCCGGAACAAGGTGCGCGCCGATCTGCATTACATCGCCAATGCGGGCTTTGCCATGGAAGCCCGCATCGTGTGGCGCACCCTCAGCGTGATTGCGCGGCGCGGCGGCGCCTGACGCCTGTGCGGACCCGCGGCAGCGGATGGCTCAGGACAGCCCGCCCCCGGCTTGCGGCGCGGCAACCGAATACCAGGCTTTTGGATCTGTTTCCGATTGGATCTTCAAAAACCGGTATCCGGTTTCCCGCCAGGGCCGGATTTCATTTGTGAGATTGTCCAGGGCGAAATCCCCGCCGCGAAAACGTGCAATCAATACAGCATGGCCGGTGCCATCCGGTGTCAGCACCGTTGCCAGCCGGAGCGATGCAGACGGCCAGCCCAGATCCAATAATCTTTTACGCTTTAAAAGTGCATAGTCTTCGCAATCGCCGCGCACTGCATTCAGCCGCCATTCATCGGCAATTCCCTGCACGGTGCCGTCCGCTTGCGGGGTGATGTCCCGGTTTACCGCCAGATTGATCGCCACCACCCCGGCCAATTGCGCCTGAGCTGAGCCGGCAGGCTGCGGGCTGCCGCCGCGCACTGCGCATTGACCGGGGTGGCGCAGGCAGAAGCGGGCATGGGCCAGGGGCGGCAGCACTTGCCGGGACACCGGCACCAGGGCGGGGGGGGCCTCTGCAGAAGGCAGCGGCTGAACGGCGGCGGCGGAAGTGGCCAGCGCGGCTGCCATCAGGCCGGCGGCGAGCATCCTATGGATGCCGGGAAGCAGCAGATGCCGCATGCGGCGGCCAAAGCCCTGCCCGGGGCTGGGTTCCGATTGCCGCTGTGCCATTGCATGTTCCTCGCAGAATAAATCCGGTCGAGGGCAGGTCTATCGGCGCAACCGGGAACAGCTGAGGGGCCGCTGTGGCTAGAAAATGGCTCTTGGTTTCAATTTATTAGGAATTGCTGACAAAGCGTTACCCGCGGGCCCGCAAAGCGGAAACCCTGCGCCGCGCAGCGGCGCCGGGCCCAACCGGAAGAGGCTATCTGTGATAGCGGATGACGGACGGGAGCCTGCCGCCTACTTCAGCAGCCCTTCGAGATAGGCGCCATAGGCGTTTTTGGCGAATTTCGCGGCCCGAGCCTTCAGCTGCTCCGCATCAATCCAGCCCTGGCTGTAGGCGATCTCCTCCAGGCAGCCGGTCTGCAGCCCCTGGCGTTCCTGCAGGGTGCGCACGAAATTGCCCGCATCCAGCAGCGAGCCATGGGTGCCGGTATCCAGCCAGGCATAACCGCGGCCCATGGTTTCAACCCGCAACGACCCTTCCTCCAGATACATCTGCAAAAGGTCGGTGACCTCCAGCTCGCCGCGCGGCGACGGCGCGACCTGCCGGGCCCGTTCCGGCGCCGTGCCATCCAGGAAATAGAGACCCGTCACCGCATAGTTCGAGGGCGGCACGGCGGGTTTTTCGATGATCTCGCGGGCGCGGCCCTCATCGTCGAAGCCGACCACACCATAGCGTTCCGGATCCGCCACATGATAGCCGAACACAGTGCCGCCCGCGGATTGGGCATCGGCGGCGGCCAGCAGGTCCGGCAGACCATGGCCAAAAAAGATATTGTCGCCCAGAACCAGCGCCGAGGGGGCGCCGGCCAGGAAGTCCTCGGCCAGGATAAACGCCTGCGCCAGCCCGTCGGGCGAAGGCTGCACCACATAGGTGAGCGACACCCCCCACTGGCTGCCGTCGCCCAGCAGGCGGGTGAACTGCTCCTGGTCCTGCGGCGTGGTGATCACGCAGATCTCGCGGATGCCCGCCAGCATCAGGACGGACAGCGGGTAGTAGATCATCGGCTTGTCATACAAGGGCAGCAGCTGTTTCGAGACCGCCATGGTGATCGGATAAAGCCGGGTGCCCGAGCCGCCCGCCAGAATGATGCCTTTGCGACCCGCGCCGGTCTTGCCGTCAGTCATGCCAATTCTCCCAAATCTTTCAGAATCTCAGTCAGCCCCATCGGCCAGTCCGGTTGCGGGATGCCGAAAACCGTCTCCAGTGATGTGCAATCGAGACGTGAATTCAAGGGTCGCGCTGCGGGCGTCGGATAAGCAGCGGTGGGGATATCCTCCACCGTGCAAACCACGTTGGCCTGCGCAAAGATCTCGCGTGCGAAACCCGCCCAGCTGGTCTGCGGGGCGCCTGTAAAATGATAGGTGCCGGATTTGCCCGGATCCGTCATCAGCTGCCGGGCCATCGCAAGGCAGGCCGCCGCAATATCCCGCGCCGGGGTCGGCGCGCCGGTCTGATCAGCAACAATGGTCAGGCGGTCACGTTCGTGTCCCAGCCGCAGCATGGTTTTCACGAAGTTATTCCCATGCGCCGAGACCACCCAGGAAGTGCGCAATATGGCATATGCGCCGTCCGCTGCGCGCACCGCTTGTTCGCCTGCCAGTTTGGAGCGGCCATAGGCGTTCAAGGGGCCGGCAGCATCGCCGGGCTGCCAGGGCGCGGTGCCGCTGCCGTCAAAAACGTAATCGGTGGAGACGGTGACAAAGGGGATGCCCATGTCCGCGCAGGCCGCCGCCATGGCGCCGGGGGCTGCGCCGTTGATCACGGTTGCCAGTACCTCTTCTTCTTCCGCTTTGTCGACCGCGGTATAGGCCGCGGCATTGATCACCGCCTGCGGCTCTGCCTGCCGGATCGCTCCGGCACAGGCTTCGGGATCCGACAGATCCGCCTGATCGCGGCCCAGGCAGGTGACGCCGTCATAAACTGCCAGTTCTCGCGCCAGCTGGCCGGTCCTGCCAAAAACCAGAATGCTCATTCCCGCTCCCTTTGCTTCCCGCGCCCCGCCGCAAGGCGGGATCCTTCTTCATCTGGCCCGAAATATCCCCGTCCCGCTGCCCGGCAGGCGGCTTTGCCGCCGAGAGGGGGGCAGGCTTTCCAGCCGGAAAGCCTTCACTTCCCCGTCCCCAGCCGCTGGCCGACCCCGTCGCGGTTCTGCAGCGCGCGCCACCAGGCCTCGTTGTCGAGATACCATTGCACCGTGCGCTCCAGACCTTCCTCGACCGTCACCGAGGGGCGCCAGCCGAGTTCGTCGCGGATGCGGCTGGGGTCGATGGCATAGCGCGCGTCATGGCCCGGGCGGTCCGTGACAAAGGTGATCTGATCCTTGTAGGATTTGCCGTCCGCGCGCGGCCGCTTGCCATCCAGGATCGCACAGAGCGTCTGCACCAGCTCCAGGTTCGAGCGCTCATTCTCGCCGCCGATATTGTAGCTGCGGCCCAATGCGCCCTTTTGCACCACCAAGAGGAGGGCGTCGGCGTGATCCTCCACATACAGCCAGTCGCGCACGTTGGAGCCGTCGCCGTAAATCGGCAGCGGCTTGCCCGCCAGCGCATTGAGGATCACCACCGGGATCAGCTTTTCCGGGAAGTGGTAGGGGCCGTAGTTGTTGGAGCAATTGGTCAGCACCACCGGCAGGCCATAGGTCTCGGCCCAGGCGCGCACCAGATGGTCGCTGGCGGCCTTGGAGGCGGAATAGGGCGAACGCGGATCATAGGCGGTGTCTTCGGTGAACATTACCGCCGGGTCGGCAGGCAAGCTGCCGTAGACCTCATCGGTTGAGATATGATGGAAACGGAACCCCTCCGGCTTGCCGGCCGCGGTCCAGTATTTGCGGGCGGCCTCCAGCATCTGATAGGTGCCGGTGATATTGGTCTCGACAAAATCGCCCGGCCCGTCGATCGAACGGTCCACGTGGGATTCCGCCGCCAGATGCATCACCGCGTCCGGCTGGTGGGTTTCAAATACGCGGTCCAGTGCGGCGCGGTCGCGGATGTCGGCCTGCTCAAACGCGTAAAGCGGGCTTTGTGCGGCCCCGGCCACATTCGCCAGGCAGGCGGCATAGGTCAGCGCATCCAGATTCACCACCTGATGGCCGCGCGCCACCGCCAGCCGCACCACTGCCGAGCCGATAAAGCCGGCCCCGCCGGTCACCAGTATCTTCATGCCGCGCCTCCGGCTGCGAGTATTTCCATCACTTATCCTTCCCAGGCAAAGGGGCTGTCGAAATCCGCCAGCGCCGGTGCGCTTTGGTCTTTGTCCGACAGGACGGGCGTGCCGTCAAATGCCCAATCGATGCCGCAGCTGTCCCAGGCCACCGCGCCGTCGCAGTCGGGCGCGTAATAATCGGTGCATTTATAGATCACCTCGGTGTCCGGTGCGCGGGTCAGGAAGCCGTGCAGGAAGCCTTTGGGCACCAGCAATTGCTTGCCGTTCTCAGCGCTGAGTTCAATGCCGAACCATTTGCCGTAAGCGGGCGAGCCTTTGCGGATATCCACCGCCACGTCGAACAGGACGCCCTGGCCGCAGCGCACCAGCTTGTCCTGGGCATGGGGCGGGGATTGGAAATGCAAACCGCGCAGGGTGCCGGTTTGGGCTGAGACAGAATGGTTGTCCTGCACAAAGTCCAGATCGATGCCTTGGTCGGCCAGCCGCTGCCGGTTCCAGCTTTCGCTGAAAAAGCCGCGCGCGTCGCCGAACCGGGCCGGTGTCAGCACCTTCAGCCCCGGCAGCCCTGTTTCGTCTATCTGCATCGCCTCTGACCTCTTGTCTTCTGTGTTTCCGCCTGCATCAGGCCGAAGTACTGCTGCCCGATCCGGTCCCATCTGTAGCGCCGCCGGGCAACGTCGCACAGGGCTGCTGCTGCGGCGGTATCGTCAAATCCGCTGGATATCAACTCTGCCAGCGCCGCGGAGGAGGTGAAATAGGCGGCCTGCTGTTCGGTGGTGTAGCGGTTGAAGCTGCAATCATAGGCGAGAACCGGCAGGTTGAAATGCATCATTTCGACCAAGGCGGGGTTGGTGCCGCCGGCCGAGTGGCCATGCACATAAAGCGCTGCGCCCGAGCGCAGACGGCACAGCGCAGCGGGATCGTAGACCGGGTCCAGCAGATGCAATGCGGGATGGCCGCCGAACTGCGCCCGCAGCCTGCGCCCGAAGGTGCTGTTGTTCCAATTGCCGGCAAAGACCAGCGGCTGCCCGGCCTGCGCAAAGGCTGTCAGGATCATTTCGGGATTGTTCTCAGGCTCAATCCGGCACAGCGCCAAAGCATAGCGGGCGGGCAGCGCGGGATCATCGCTGCCGGCCGTGCCAAAAGCGGCAAGCGCGTGGTCGCCGCCATAGGCGATGACTTCGGCAGTGATGCCGTAGCTGTCCCGCAGGTGATCGGCAATGCCTTGGTTGTCGGCAATGACCTGATGCGACCAGCGCACGGCCATGCCTTCGGACCAGCGCAGAAAATGGCGGGCAGGCCCCCGCCATTTGGCCCGCCGCCATTCGATCCCGTCGACATTGGTGATGATCCGCGCGCGGGACACCAGGCGGATCAGCGGCAGCACAAAGGCCCCTGACACCCCCAGCAGCAGCAGCACGTCATGGCCGCGCCGCACCGCATCCAGCGCTGTCACCGCATCATAGGCGATGCTTTGAATGCCGTTGGCGTTCAGCCGCGAATAGCGCAGCCGGGCGGTCAGGAACCGGGCCGGGCGGGCAGGGTAGGCGCGGGCGCTGCAATAGACGGTCAGATCCGCCGCCTTGCGGTGTTGCGCCATCGAATAGCGCACCAGGTTTTCCGCCAGCGTTTCAAACCCGCCATAGCGTCCTGGCACTCCGACCGTGCCAAGAATGGCGGCTTTCATTTGCGGGGCAGGGCGTGCCTGTTGCGGCGCGAGGCCTGCCAGAAACCGCGCTTTGAAACCCTGCAAGGTAAAGCGGGCCTCGTATTGCGCGCGGTTCCGGCGGGCGCCGTCCGGGTCTGTCTCGGCCAGATGGGCCGCCAGCGCCTGTGCCAGCGCTTTGGCGTTGCCCGGCGCCACCAGCGTGCTGGCGGTGCCTTGCAGTGCTTCGGGCAGGCCGCCGGTATCGGAGGCCGCCACCAGGCAGCCCGCGCGCAGCGCCTCCAGCGCGGTGGTCGGGAAGGGGTCGGCAAACAGCGAGGGGATGCAGGCCACCTTGCTTTGCGCAAAGAACGCCGCGGCATCGGGGCGTTCGCCCAGATAGTCCAGTTGCAGATGAGTGAAGCCTGCAAATGTGCCGGGGGGCAGGGTCTCGCCGGGCAGGCAGCCGCCCAGAATCAGGATTTTGGCGCCCCGGTGCCGGGGCGTGTCCAGCTGGCGCAGGGCATCGAGGAAGACATAAAACCCCTTTTTCGCGGTCAGCCGCCCGGCAAAGGCGATGTCCCAGGGGCGGCTGTCCCCGGCAGCGGCGGCGCCTGTGTCCAGATCGGGAATGCCGTTGTGAACAACCTGCACCTGCGCGGCGGTTTCCAGCCCCCAGGAGTCCCTGACGGCCTGCGACACAAC
Source organism: Leisingera sp. M658 (assembly GCF_025144145.1). NCBI lineage: Bacteria > Pseudomonadati > Pseudomonadota > Alphaproteobacteria > Rhodobacterales > Roseobacteraceae > Leisingera > Leisingera sp. M658. The sequence continues at coordinate 12,805 of NZ_CP083552.1, read as the reverse complement.
GATGGCCCGCAGGCCGGACAGCCGCATCACCGTCTTCAGCAGCCAGGCCGCGGCGGGGCCGGGGGCGGTTTCATGCAGATGCAGAATGCAGCGGCGGCGCATCAGGCGGGCAATCAGGGCTGCGGGCAAAGTGGCGAATGTGTTGCAATAGAGGGTCCGGTGCCGGGGAAAGTCCTTGCGCAGCAGGGCTGCAAAGCGGACAGAGTTGCGGATCACCCTGGCCAGGCTTTTGAACGGCGCCTGCCGGAAGTCCCGCATCACCAGGATCGGCAGGTCCGCCTGCCGGGCATAGCGGGCGGCGGGGCCGTTGCGTTCCACCGCGACCAGCGCATCCACCGCATATCCGGCGTCCTGCAGAAAGGTGATGATAAAGCGCCCGATGCGGGACGATCCGTACATGTCGGAGACCGAGTCCAGAAACAGGACCGGCGCTGCGTTATCCGGCTGAGGGGCGGGTCCGGGGTCCCGCGCGGGGTCCGGTATGTTTTCCGCCGTTCTCCGCGCAAGCCGCCAGGAGGGTTTCAATGATCTCATCAGCAATGTGTTCAATATCCCTATCAACTTGGACCGCCGTAAAATGGCGGTTCCCGCGGGCCATCTGCAGCAGCAGATCCACCTGTCTGGCGGTCTCTGCCAGGCTGAGTTCCGGTTTTCTGCTGTGCAGCACCTCTGGCGGGCCATGCAGCGCAAAGATAATGCCCGGCTTGGGTGCGAGACGTTCGATCAGCCGCAGCAGCCGCGCCGGTACCGCCATGCGGTAGCGCAGCGGGTCAAGGCGGATGTCGTTCAGGAAGCGGTCGAAAATCACCAGATCCTTGCGGATCATCCGGGGCAGGACCACCAGGAAATGCCCCAGGATGTAATCGCAGGTAAAATAGAACAGCCGCACCAGCGACACCGCCCGCCCGTGCGGCACCACATCGTGCGGGTTGGGGTTTTCCTGTTTCTCTGGCGCCGGGTTCCAGAATTTCAGCCGCCCCGGCGTTGGCAGCAGACGGGGCCGCCAGTAGAGCAGGGTCACGCCGTGAAACACCGGTGACAGCCTTTTGTGCAGCGCCGCGATCAAGGTGGATTTGCCAGAGCCGTCCGGCCCCAGAAACGCGATGCTGCAGCCCACCGGATGGCGGATCCGCTGCAGGTGCCGCGCGGCTTCCTGCACCGCGGCAATCAGACGGCGGCGGCCCCCCATGCGCGCCTTGCCATAGCGCACCAGCCGCCGCCGCAGCGCTGCACCCTGTTCCGGCAGCCGGCCGGTTGCTGCGGCCTTGGCCGCGTCCAGAATGACGGGGGCAAAGGCAGCCTTGAAGGCTGCCATGTCCACGGCGGCGTGCAACTCCCGGATCCGGGCGGCGCGGTAGGTCCGGTTGTCGTTCTTCAGCACATGCCGGACCGCCAGATAGGCCAGTTCGGATTGCGGCGGCAGGGTCCAGAACATCCCGTTATAGACCCTGTTGCGGGCAAGTTCCGCGTGGCGCAGCACCTCGCCGGTGCGAAAGGAGCCATAGCCCGCCATGATGTCCAGCTTCAGCATCACCCGCCCGGCACTGCCGCGCAGGACCAGCGTATAGGCGCGGCTGCAGGTGCCTGACCAGATATCAAACAGCAGCAGCAGATCGTTATCCTGCGCGAAGTCCCGCACAAGCCTGGCGATCAGCGGTCCGTCGCCGGGGGCGGCGGAGATATCCACGTCCAGATCATATTCCGGGTTCTCGGCCGACAGGCCGGACAGCACGCAATAAGAGACACCGTGCGCATCGAGGCAAGCAAAGAACCGGAGCAGAAGCTGGTCGCGCTGCGGCAGGCTGATACCGTTCATGTCAGCTCTCCAACACGGTTTTGCGGCGGCAGTCAGGCGCCGGTTCAGTAGACTTGCAGCACATTGCGCGGTCCCCAGATCAGGATTGTTCCCGCTGCCAGCATCAGGAAAAAGGCAAAGCCGCCGACAGCAAACAGGACGTCCTCGCGCAGCACCCGGCGCAGGAACAGCGCCAGAAACAGCGGCTCCATCATCTGGGCGGGCAGGTAGATCCGGTCGCGGAACAGAACATTGTCCCAGAACAGCGCCGCCAGGATCAGCAGCGCCAGGTAGTAGCGCAGCAGCAGTTTCTCGGTGTCTTGCAGACGCCGCCATTCCAGCAGCGCGCCAAGCAACACCAGAAGCGGGATTGCATGCTGCGGCTTCAGCGATGCGTTTTCATAGGCGAACTGTCCGGTGGCGGCGTAGTGCTGGTAATCCTCGAACCGCTCGATCCAGGGGGTGGCACTGCCGGACACATAGGGGAAGAGCAGAATCAGGGCCGCGCCAGCGCAGATCAGGGCACCTGCGGATAGCGCCGTGCGCCGCGCAGTCGACAGATCGGCGGCGGACAGGAACAGCGCATGGCCCAGTGCGGAATAGTGAAAGCCGCCGCCCGCCAGCGCCAGGGCGAAAAAGCTGCGGCTGCGTCCCGCAGTGACCAGGATCAGCGTGGCGTGCAGGATCAGCGCCGCCGCCAGGCCGTTGCGCAGGATCAGGATGTTCACGGTCCAGAACACCGGCGAGGCGCAATACAGCGCAAAGGCAAAACCGGCCAGCCGGGGATTGAAGCGCGCAAAGCCCAAGTAGACAATCAGGTTGGCGGCAAAGGCGCTGGCGAACAAGTAGAACGTGCCATCGGTGCTGAAATGGCGCAGCAGGCGGATTGCGGCGATATAGGCGGTCTCGACAAAGCGCTCGAACCGTTCGGGGTGGCTGTACATCTCCAGATAAATACGGGTGTCGGCGCCAAGCTGGACATCGCGCCAGCTGACCGCCAGTGAAACCAGCGCGACAATGGGCAGGCCGGCCAGCAGCTGCGCCGGCCGGCCCCTGACCTGCAGCGCTGCAAGGGATGCGAGGCCTGCCGCCAGGACAATGGCAAAATAGATCAGATGCACCGGCGCGATCATGCGGCGTCTTGCGCAGGCGCTGCCAGCAGATGCTGCAGCATTACCGGGCTGGCAGGGCAGGCATTGCCCCGGAAAATCCGGTCCAGAAGATAGGCGATCAGCAGGAAGCGGGCGCCCTCGGACGATCCGCGATGCCAGCGCGCCTGCATCAGGCGCAGCAGCGGGGCCGGATCACCCGAGGGCGGCGCGGCACCGGTGCTGAGCAGGAAATGCAAATGGTCCCAGCCCAGCGGATGGCGGGCCGACAGCTCCCAGTCGAAAACATAAAGGCGGGCGCCGGTAGCGGTGCAGTTCCAGGGGGTGAAGTCGCCATGCGCCAGGGCGGCAGGTACCGGGCTGCGGGCATGGATCCGGCGCAGGGTTTCCAGCCCGCGCGCGGCCAGATTGGTTTGCGCCGGCAGCAGGGTTTTTGCTGCCGCGGTGTGCTGCTGCTGCAGATCGTGGATGTATTGGCCGCTGAGAGGGGCTGCCGTTTTTGCCGCCATCTCGTCCAGAAAACCGAAATGGCCCTGGCCCAGGGTGCGGGCCGGTTTGAAGCCGGGGCGGGTCTCGTCGCTGCAGATATACGCCCGGCGGGGGCCGAACCGGGTGTATCCCAGCACGGACGGCAGCAGCGCTGACGCCAGGTCCAGCTTGCGCACGATCTGCAGTGCCCGCACCTCGGTTGCGATCAGCGTGTTGGCATGCGGCGAGCAGGCCAGTTTCAGATAGGCGTTTTCGCGGCTGTGCGCGCCGCGCAGCTGCACCGTTATCTTGCGCTCAGGCCCCGGCGTGCCCGAGAAAAACGCCGCCGATGGCCAGCTGTGCAGGCAGGAAGTGTGTGCGCGCGCCTTCAGATAGATGCGGTTGCGGGTCCAGACCGGGCGCAGCCCCGCGCCGTTGAGGGCGAGGGCGGCGGATTTCGCCAGCCGCGCGCGGCGCGACATCGGGGTCAGCATCCGCAAGGCATCGGCCACTGCCGCGCGCCCCAGAAGCGGCACCAGCAGCCAGCGCTGCACGCTGGCTGCCTTGAGCACGGCAAAGGCGGTGGCGCCGGGATCCGCGGCGGTGCCGCGCTCGATGCCCAGCAGCTCCAGTTCCTCGATGAAGCCGGCAAAGCCGGGCTGCGTGACGGGAAACATGCAAGGATTCATAGGAACGGCAGCCGCAGGCCAAGGGTCCGGTAGCCGCCGGCGGCCAGCGGCAGATAGGCTGCCAGAACGCCGGCCGTGGCGGCCATGCCTGCGCCCTGCAACCCGTAGTGCGGCACTAGCAGCCAGGTGGCGGTGGCAAGAACCGCCGCCCCGGTCAGCTGGCTGGCCACGCAATAGGCCTGATGGCCGGTCATCAGCAGCATCACCGTCACCGGCCCGAAGGCTGCGCGCAGCAGCTGCGCAGCAAGCAGCAGCAGCATCACCGGATAAATGCCGCTGGCATAGGTTTGGCCCAGCAGCAGGCGGATGATCTCTTCGCCAAAGACATACAGCGGCGCGGCAATCAGCAGGGCCGCCGCAAACCCGGCCAGCGTCAGGGTCAGATAAAGCTTCCGGAGGCCGTCAAAATCGCCCTGCGTGTACAGGCTGACAACCCGGGTGGCCATCAGCAGCTCCAGGATGCCGACCGGCAGCGCGGCAAACTGGGCCGCCTTATCCGCCAGATTGTAATAGGAGACGTGCTCCTCCTGCAGCAGGACGCCGACCAGAAGCAGGTTCAGCTGCAGGCCCAGGATCATCAGCACCGCATAGGCGATGTAGGTTTTGCTTTGCGCGGCGGCCGGGCGGACCAGGGCGCGGGCGCGGACGGCATTGGCGGGGCCGCGAAACCCTGCGGTCAGCCGTCTGAGTCGCCATTGCGACAGCACCGCGCCCAGCCCATAACCGGCGGCCATTGCGGCCAGCGCAGCCCAGGCGGTCCGGCTGCCGGTGAGGGAAATCATCAGCAGCAGGGCAGCAGCCGAGGCCGCCGGGGCCAGGATCAGGAGGCAAAGCTGCCCTTCGGCGGCCCGCTCCAGCCCGCGCAGCGCGGCACTGCCGATGTTGATCACCCCGATAAAGACGGCCACCAGAAAGATCAGCGCAACGGTGCCGCCGGTAAGCGGCAGCGGCAGGGCACGGGCGCTCCAGCCGGCGGCGAGCAGCAGCAGGAACACTAGCGCCGCAAGGATGACCAGCAGCATCGCGGCGGCAATGTGCGGCCGGATTTCAGGCTGCCGGCCGCTCTTGTGCAGCTCTGCCACCCGCCGGGTCAGAAATTGCGACACCCCGCCGGAGGCTGCCGCGGCGCCGATCGCGGCCAGCGACCAGGCGATGGCATAGACACCGTATTCCTGCGGCCCCAGCCAGCGCGCCAGCAGCACCGAGATCGACAGCACCAGCGGCACCGACGCCAGTTTGATGATCCCGACAACAGCGCCGTTGCGCAGATAAAATGAAAGAGTGCTTTCAGGACGGGGACGGGTTGCGGACATCATGCCGACAGCTCACACAGATCCGGCTGCGGTGCCGGGCTGCGCCAAAAGGGAGCCGTAAACGTCTGTGTGCCGCGCCGTGATTACATCGTAATTATACCTGTTCAGAGCCATGTCCATTGCAGCCTTGGCTTTTAATTGCCGCAGACCCTCATCCCCGGCCAGCGTCAATAATGCCTGTGCCAGCACCCCGGCAGCATCGCCGGAGCCCGGCGGCGGCAGGGTTATTCCGGCCTCCTGACCCACCGCCCGGCCAATGGCGTCCCCCTCCAGGCAGACGGTGGGCAGGCCGGTCAGCATGGCCTGCAGCAATACGGTCGCCAGCCCGTGGTGGTAGCTGGGATAAAGAAACACATCGGCGCGGTTCAGCTCGCGCAGCAGCGCCGGCATCGGCAGCTTTCCGGTCAGGGTTACCGCGGCGTCCAGATCGTTGCGGGCGATCACCTTGCGGATCGCGGCCTCCTGGTTGCCGGTGCCAACCATCGTGAGCCGGGACTGCGGATAGGCAGCATGAAAGGTGGCAAAGGCGCGGACCGCTAAAAGCGCGCCTTTCCAATCAACAAATTCACCGGCATAGATAATCCGGATCACCCTGCCGCGCTGCGGCTCGGTTTTCCGCAGCGCCATTCGCGGCGCAGGTTCAATTCCGGTCTGCACAAAGGGCACCACTTTGTTCTGCAGTCCGGCGGGGAAATTGCCCGGCGTGTGCGACAGGATCACATCGGCCCTGGCACGGGTGCGGCGGACGGCGGGGTCCAGATTGCGCAGGCAAAAGCGCAGCACGGTACGGGCCATGTCCTTAAGCCGGGCGCGCCAGGGCATCTGCCTGCGGATCAGCGGATGGGTGTTTTCACTGCCCACCGGCCCCCAGACAAACGGCTTTTTCTGAAAGGCGGCGCCGGAGGGCATCCAGTCCATTCCGCCGGTCAGATGGTGGATGACATCAAAGCCGTATTGCCGGTCAAAACGGCGGATCGCGGCGGCAGAGCCAAGCTGCCAGAGGTAGTAATACAGCAGGAAGTTCTTTTTCCCACGGCCCTTCAGGGCAGTGAACAGGCGCGGCAGGTCGTAATAGAGGAGCTTTAGGTCCGGATTCCGGTTTGCAGCGGCCAGGGCAGGCTGGTTGTTGCTGCGGGTCAGCACCCAGACCTGATGCGTGCCTGCCAGCCGGTTTGCCAGCGCCCAGCCGATTTCGCCTTCGCCGCCTTTGCCCGGCTCGCAGGCATATGCCAGAATGAGTATTCTCAAAATTCCCTCAGCATAATGACGGGTGACGGGACGCACCCGTGTTTCAGAGGCGGAGCACATCCTTTCCGTCCGGTTGCGGGACAGGGCGGGCCGCCAGGGCGGCGGCATCAGCATTCAAAATGCGTGATCGGCTGAATTCCGCCTGCAGAAAACTGCGTTTATTGATACTGGAATGCCGCTCAATCTGCTATACAGGTTAAGCGCGAGTAATCATTTATTATGATTTTTTAATAAAATTACTTAAAGTGGATTTTACGCGAGAGCTACCAGTCGAAAAACCGTTCTTTCCTCAGCGCTGCGTAAACGGCCTGAATCAGGCTCAGGACTCGTTCTTGTTTGCTAACCAGAACATGACGTTGCAGCGGGAGCGGTGGCAGCCGGGAACGCCTTTGGACAGCGGCCGTTGCCAGCGCGCAGGCCGGCGCACCGCTGTCAGCATGGAAGAATCAAGCCCTGCTGCACCGCCCGGACCACAGCAAAGGTCCGGGTGTTCACATCCAGGGCGGCCATCGCATTTCTGATGTGAAAGTCGACTGTGTGGCGGCTGATGTTGAGGATGATCTCTATTTCTGCTGAAGATTTCCCCAAGGCTGCAAGCTGCAGGCATTCCAGTGCCCGCGGGGAAATGCCGCCGGTTGCCTGGCTTTCGCTTTCAGGAGGAACGGTGTCGCTTACCGCCTGGCCAATCAGCTGCCCGTAATAGGTTGCCCGCGACAAATCCTTGTCTGAATATGCTTTTTTCCGGGAGCTGGAGAAGGACACGATCTGTATGCTGCCATCGAACTGCCGCGAGGACAGCAGCACCCCGGAATGAATGCCGAAATCGCCGGCCGCCTTGTATACCTGATCATGTTTTTTCTGAAACGAGGCGCAGTTCCGTACGGTTTGCCAGCAAATGGCCCGGCTGGTGCGGGGGGCAAACTGGATGACCGGGTCAGAGCCGATCAGGCCGGTGCTGCGGTAATGCGCCGTCCACTCCTTGGGGAAGTTTGTTTTCATGCTCTGCTGCGCTGCAGTGATGCCGCGGGTGGTTTCCGCGGTTATGTGGCAGGCGGCGAAATACTCAAAATCCGTGTTATCCTGAAGTTCGCTGAACAGGCTGTCCACAATGGAGCCGCGCGCGTTGCATCCGCTAGAAACAGCATTCTGCATCACCAAATCCTAAATAAATTAACCTGACGTAAGGTTATTTCAGGTCCGCCCTGGGCGCAACTTATAATTGTGACCCAGCCCTGCGCGGATCTGCCATGCGGGTCGTCGGAAAGAACACGCCGATACAGAGTCTTTGCCTCACTCAGGGTTGCATTTCCAGGCCATAACCACACTTGTGGGTAAAGCATCCCTAGCAGAGACACGACTTCAGATGGCCAAGAAATTTATCACTTTCGCAATCGCCCTTTTACTGGCCGGTCTGGCCGTCACAGCCGCCTTGCGGGTCTGGCCGGCGCAGAGCGCCCGGGCGATGATCTCGGCCTTTGTCTATGTCTCCGGATTGGCGGCGAAACAGGCCGAAACCAAGGTTGGCACTGTGCATTATCTTGAGGGCGGCGAGGGAGAAACGGTTGTCCTGCTGCACGGGATATTTGCGCGCAAAGAGCATTGGATCGACATGTCCCGGCAGCTGAGCGGCGACTACCGCGTGATCGCGCTGGATCTGCCTGGGTTCGGGGACAATTCCGTGCTGCCGGAAGGGGAGTACGATTATGCCGGACAGGCGCAGAACCTCATGGCGGTGCTTGATGCGCTTGGGGTGGAGCGCTTTCATCTGGCGGCAAATTCGATGGGCGGGCAGATTGCCGGCCTGGTCGCCACGCAGTTTTCTGACCGGGTCGCCAGTGTTGCCTTTATCGGCAGCCCCGTCGGCGTGAATTCGCCGCAGGAAAGCAAGTTTGAGGCGGCAATGCGGACAGAGCAGAAAACCCTGGTGGTCGACAGCCGGGAAGCCTTTGAGAAGCGCAACGCCTTGTTGTTCCCGGAAAAACCTTATGTGCCTGCAGTGATTGAAAACCTGTGGGCGGGTCAGGAAATCGCCAATGCGCAGGCAAACCGGCGGATTTGGAAAGAGGTCAACGGATCAGATACGGTTCCCCTGCAGATGCTTGCCGCCCGTATCACCCAGCCGAGCCTAATTGTCTGGTGCCGCGAAGACCGGATTTTCGATCCCAGCGGCGCCGCGGTTCTAGCCGAGGCCCTGCCGGATGCAGAACTGGTCTGGCTGGATCAATGCGGCCATGTGCCGATGCTGGACCAGCCTGCCGGGGCGGGCCGGGCGCTGCGCGCCTTTCTGGATGCGCAGCACTAGGGCCGGACGAATCCCGGTTTCCCCGGCCTGGGAGGCCGGACCCGCACGCAACTATCAGGTTACAGTGTTTACCGCTGCGGGGATCATCCTGACACTGCCACTGAATTTCCGGGAAGCGGGGCTTGAGTGACATGCGGACGATCATCGTGAACAATCAGAACATCGGGAAATACGCGCATTACTGGCGCGCGCATTTCAAGCTGCCGGCATCAGATATTCGTTGAACGTCTGGGCTGGGATCTGAACAGCTATGACGGCATGGAATTCGATGAATTCGACACGCCGGCAACCGAATATGTCCTGTGCATTAACAACGCCGATCAGGTGGTCGGCGTCTCGCGGCTGCTGCCGACATCCTGCACCTATATGATCGAAAAGAGTTTTTCGCAGGAGTATGACGGGCCGCTGCCCAAAAGCGACCGCGTCTGGGAAGCAACACGGTTCGGTGTTTGCCGGTCGCTGAACGGCGCCGAGCGGTCTGAGGCCATAGACGCCATTACCAGCCGGATCTACAATTTCGGCCAGCAGCAGGGTCTGTCAGAGTTTCTGCTGCTGATGCCGCTGTTCATCTATTCACGGATCCTGATCCCGCGCGGATACGACCTGAAGGTTCTGGGCAAGCCCTGGCGGTGCGGCAATATGACCATCGCCGTTGCCCGCGTCCGGGTTGAGCAGGCCGAAAGCACAATCCGCCTGACAGCCTGACCGGCGTGCGGACAGCGTTTATCACAAAAAGGAAGACCGATTATGCCTGAGGATACCCTCGAGGAGTTTTCAATCGCGCCCGGAGACCGCATCTGCGTCACCGGCGGCGGCGGCTATCTTGGCCGCCACGTGGCCGCGGCCCTGCTGGCCCGCGGGTTGCGGGTGGTGATTACCCTGCGCGACATTCAAAAGGCCGGCCCGGTCCGCGCCTCGCTGCAAGACTACCTGGGCAAGGACAGTCTGCCACTGGAGTTCATCGAGGCTGACCTGACCTCTGACAACGGCTGGGATCTGGCGGCGCAATCAAGCCGGGCGATCATCCACACGGCCTCGCCCTTTCCTGACCGCCCGCCCAAGAATCCGCAGCATCTGGTGAAACTGGCGGCAGAAGGCACCGAACGGGTGCTGCGGGCCGCCGCCGCCCATGGCACGCGCCGCGTTGTGGTGACGTCTTCCATCGCTGCGGTCACGATGAAGCTGCTGGAGCCGGGCCGCCTGTGTTACGACGAAAGCGACTGGAGCGACCCGGAGGATCCCCGCACAGACGCCTATGCGCTGTCGAAACTGAACGCCGAGCGCCGGGCCTGGGCGCTGGCAGAGGAACTGGGGCTGGAGATGACTGTCATCAACCCCGGCCTTGCCTTCGGACCGCCCATCGGCAGCAGCGGCGCGACGTCGATCGGGGTCATTCAGCGGTTCCTGAAGGGCCGCGATCCGGCGCTTCCCAATGCGGGATTCCCCTGTGTCGATGTCCGCGATGCGGCCGAAGCCCATGTGCTGGCACTGCTGCGCAACGGCGCCTGCGGGCTGCGGATCATTGCCGCCAGTGAAACCCGGACGATGGTTGAAATTGCCAGGGTGATTGCCAAGCAGTTCCCGAGCCGGGCCATCAAGACCGGGGCCGCACCGGATATGATGGTGCGGGCCGCGGCGAAATTCGACCCGGTTCTGCAGAATGTCCTGCCGCATCTGGGCGTGGCGCCGGAAGTATCCTGCGACCGCGCCCAGACGCTGCTGGGTCTCAACTTCCGCCCGATTGATGACAGCATCGCGGAAACCAGCCGGGTGCTGATGCAGCAGGAACTGGCCGCCGCGGATTAATCCGCAGCCCAGTCCGGCGGGGCCGGCATAATACCGGCTTCCTGGGCGATCCTGTCCCGCAGCACGCGGGCCAGGGCGCTCCGGAACCGCAGCGAGGCCCCGCCCATATTGGTCACCGGCATGATCAGCCGCAGGCTGTTGCAGGCAAAAACCTCATCCGCGGACTGCACCTCCGCCGCGGTGAGCGAGGCTTCTTCGGCGGTCAGCCCTGCCTCTGCCGCCAGGCACAACAGCAGCCCCCGTGTCACCCCCGGCAAGACCCCGTCGTGCACCGGCGGGGTGATCAGCCTGCTGCCCTTGATGGCAAAGATGTTGGCCATTGTGGTGCAGGCGGCAAACCCGCGGGTGTTCAGGAACAGCGCATCACCCAGCCCTTTCTGGCGGGCGGTGCCGGTGGCCAGGATCGCATCGAGATAAGATGCGGCGGTTTTCCACTGGCTGAGAGGCGAGGTTTCGTTTCTGGCGGCTTCGGCGATGTCCAGTGCAACCGGCTGGAATTGCAGCGACGGCGGCAGCGGCGACAGCGTGGCGGTCACCCGGCTGTAGTGCGACAGGTCGGTTGCCAGCCCCCGCGCCCCTGCACCGCGGCTGATGGACACCCGCAGGATCGCGGCTGCGTCCGTTCCGGCGCAGATGCCATAAGCGGCGGAGATCAGGCGGCAGTCCGCACGATGGGCAAAGAAATCCGCCGCGTGTTCCAGCCGCCGCTGGTGGGCCTGCCGCAGCACCGCCTTGCCGCCCAGGCACAGCACCGTGTCAAACACCGCATCGCCAAGTGTGGCACCGCGTTCGGATGCCGCATAGACCGGGCTGCCGGGCGGGTGGAATTCCCCGTCCGACCACAGCAGCGGCAGCATCTTGCCGCCGGTCATTCTGCCGCCGCCTGCGGCTGGCTGCCCGCACCCCCAAGCCCGATGGAACGCGCCAGCGCGTCCTTGAAGGCAGGGATCATTTCGTTTTCCATTTCTGCACAGGACACCGCGTCTTCGTCCCACAGGAAGACGGCGCGCAGGCTGTCCGGGGTGGTGGTGATCAGGAGCATGATCTTGCCCGGCGGAAACAGCTGCGGAAAGCTGAAGTACCTGCGGGTCTGCAATGCCGAGGCGTTCAGTATCTGCGGCGGGACGGGGCCGATGTTGGACAGGATGAACGGCGATTTCACCACCAGCATCAGCACCAGTTTGGTCGCCAGAACCTTGGGCAGAAAGGCAATCACCTTGTGGTAAAAGGCATAGCGGGTCAGATCATCCAGCACCTTGCCCGCGCGCAGGGTCTCAACCGTTTCAAAAATCCGCTCGCGCTGGGTCCGGGTTGACGGCCCCGAGGGGACCTCAATCGCATAAGGCACGGCGCAGATGTCATAGTAGCCGTCCAGATCCTGGTCCGAGAACGGCCTGAGCGAGAAATTATCGATCAGCTTGACCTTACCCTTGGGCTTTTGTCCCCTGGCGGCATTGAAGGCGGTGATCGTTTCAACCCAGGCGGCAAGGTAGAAAGGGTGCCGGCTGATCTGTTCAGCGCGGGCAAACTGGCGCAGGTGCTGCCAGACATCGGGGCCAAGATCTTCAAAACGCACCCGGGTCCGTCCGCGCTGCAGCTTGCTGCTGGTGTTGCCCGCCAACGCCACCGGGGCCGTCACCGTTTCGCGCAGCATGTCCAGCATCGTCGCCGCGAAGGAGCGCAGATGCCGCCAGGCGGACCATTTGGGCATGAACAGTTTGGCATTTGCCCTGTCCGCCACCCCGGCCGGAGCTTCAACGGGGACTTCTCCGCGCATCAGCGCCTCATAGGCGCTGACCAGCTGAACCGAGATCAGGTTGGCGGATTTTCCGCAGGTGTAGATATGACTGGTGACGCTTTGCAGGATGGTCAGATCGTCATATTCGGTGACAAAGATCCGCCACGGCGGGCCATTGGCGTGGTCCAGCGGCTCACCCCAGACATTTTGCGGCACCAGCTGATCCGCGGCCTGTTCCGGGCAGCGCCCGCGCGTGCGCACATAGCGGATGTCCGGCTGCGCCTGCGGGTTGCGGGTCCAGCCCCACCCGGCCAGACCGGCAAAGGCGCCGGCCGCC
>NZ_CP083551.1 GCF_025144145.1 Leisingera sp. M658 | reverse complement strand
CCGCGAAAGCCCGATTAGGCTCCCTACTAGGTTGAGCTTTTCACGGCGGAACTGCTTGAGCATTGCCCGGAGCGCACCGCCTGGGTTTCTAACCGGATGGGTAGGGTGATTGCGGTTTGCATCAATGATCAAAACGCAGACCGCTGCCTGCTCTGGTCCCATAGCGTGAGCAGCCGCCACCCAGGCACTGTGATTGATCCCCAGGTAAGGTTTCAGGTCTTGTGCGGCTTCGATAATGTCCAACATGCGGACCCTATCTCGTGCGCCCTGATGAGCCTGAATGTGCAATTTCATGTCTTCGCTAGCGAGGTCAAAGAGCTTCTGAGGGCTCAAAGTGCCCAAGAATCTTGACTTGAACACCTCCGGCGAAACCACATGCTTACTTTCTAAGCAATTCACTGGGCCTGCAGGCCCAGTGTCACATAAGGTTGTGTCCGAGGGCTTGCCCGAGGTCCTTTTGTGGATGCCTGCATTACATTTTACAGATGAGTCTTTAGTGTTCTCTTGTAATAAGGACCGGAAGTTTTCTTCCGCCTGACAGGAAGAATCCTCGCAAGTTTCAATCAGACTGTCGATCTGTCCACAAAGCTTCCGACAATCCGAAACATGGGCTTCTAAGTCGTCAAGCCCCATGCTTCGCAGCTTAGAGCTGTGCGGCCATTGGCTAAAGGTCTCAGTAACAGCCCAATAGTCTGTAGACCTCGCAAGTTCCGGTGACGCGGCCTCGATCTGGCGCTTCATATGCCGCAGGTAGGTGCTGCGGAGCTGAACCAGCTCGCGCATCCGCGCATGGTTAGCCATGAGGCGTTCTCGTAATTCGATCAAGCTAGGTACTAGGTCAATCAGGCGGGAAAAGATGATCCCGCATTGCCCGTAAAATGACCGGCTACCATTGGCCTTCACTCTCTTCTCGATCAGACCATGCACGGCTTCAAGGATGTACTCGTCATTTCTTAGCGCGCGCTCAGTCTTACCCAACGCATAAGCCGTGTCAGCCTGGGTCCCAAAATAGACAGGTTCTGTGGCGTTAGACGTCCAGTCGCTGGGTCTGGTTCGTTTCATCATGTGCCGCAGCGCCTTGAGGCGCTTGGCACCCAAGCCGATTGCCGGTGCTATGTCGTCTAGTAGTTCTTCAACATGGCTCCGCTGCCACCCTTGCGGCAGAGCTGGATAATACTGCTCGTTCATTCCTCTGTCCTCGTCTTTTGTTCTGCGAGGCTGAACCAGCAGGCAAATTTTCTCTGTTCGCAAAACTGCGTTTTTTGCTTGCCTGCTTTGTCGGAGGAATGGTAAAACCGTAGGTGAAACTTGTTGGTCCTACATGAGAGTTGGCGCTCTCTGGTTCTACCAAACCCCCTCGTAAGGTCCGCCTTGCGGGGGTTTCTGGTTTTTTAGGGGGGTGGTTTCTGCTCCTTTGATTCTTGTTGTTGGTTTATGAATAAACTTAACAGATCGTAGTGGGCCACCGCAAACTTTCGTGAGTGGTGGCCGGCAGCCCACTAGATAGGGTTTCAGTAGCGTACCAACTCTGACCCTATGTTGCCCTCGTAGTCTTTCCATTCGACGCCTACAGCTCGAACTCGGCCACGTCCATCGGGACACCCGTGGACGCGAGGCATGACGTAGGTTGGAACTGACTTGGCTGAATACCCGCTCCATGAAAACTCGCCCTGCGGTCCATAGGTTCCGACACGGGTTGCGTCGTGTTCACCGCAGTAGTCCCGCTCCTTCCGAACAGTGAACTCAACATGATAGACGCGGATCGAGCGTACAAAGTTGAACTCTTGACCCGAAATGTCGATGTCGGCCTGGTTCGCCTGGACGATCTGGGCCGCAATCTGTTCGGGTGAAGGGCTGCGCAGGGGTGAGACTATGGAGGCAGCGCTTGAACTGCGCATCGCCGCTTCAAAAATCCTTGAACGGAAGCCCGGTTTTGCGGGAGACGGCGCGGAGGCCCCAAGAGGACAGCGCCAGATTTGAAGTGGCGGTTCGACCGGCCAAGGCGTGATCCGGCGAATAAACTCAGCCCGTGCGGCGCTGCACTCAGGAGAAGACGGCCAGCCGCCAGCCAAGCAAAGCAGGATGGCGCAATCTATGGGTGCGCCGCCGGGGCCAGCCAACGTTTCTTTACCGCTTCCAGTCACAAGTCCAGCAGCCAATAGGCAGCTCATGACAAGGCGTCTTGTGAGTTTTTTGGGTGTCATACCGTCCTCCAGGCACCGCAACCGCTACATGAAAATTGCAGGTTGAATAAAGCTTAAAAGAGCGTTAACCGGCAGGTTGACGCTAGGCCACAAACGAAGCCACATCCACTTGTTGCCCACAAGAACGCAATTTGCAACAGTGGACAGTTTTCAACATACAAGCGCGTAACAAATTTTGAAACCATATGCGAAAATAAAAATTGCAATTGACATTGATTTACAAGGATGGGACAAAGGGTATGGTAAGGCCGCACTGAAACTCAGAGGACGGCCATGAATAGTAAAAGGGCAGAAGGCGTGATCTCAATCAACGATGTGGCTAAGCTACTGAAAGAGAACGCCAAGTTTCATTGCAGGTACGATTATTATGACCTTGGCCGTTCCAACTCCCCTAGATATACGTGCACGTACATTCTCGAAGATGGTGCTGAGGAAGCCCTTATCTCCGTTCGCTACGCAGGCGGCGGAGTCAATAAGCGGTTATTCTCGCTTTGGCCGGGCCTGTACAAGCACCACCGGGAATACGGTGACGGAAGCGAACTCGTGGTCCATGAGGACGACACGATTTCAACCATCAAAGTTGACGGCAAAGGCCGCATCAAAGCTATTACCGGGCCGCTGGCTTCTGCTCAAAACAACACGGATCCTGGCAGCTAGCGGATTTGCTGTCACCTGCCTGAACTCGCCCGCCGCATCAGAGAAAATCCCGTCGGATAGATTTCGCGTTCTGGCTGAAAACTGCGCACCCTCGGTAGCGCCCGAAATCATGGCGAAGATTGTTCGGGCCGAAAGCGGCTTCAACAGGTTTGCTATCGGCGTGAATGGGGCAAATCGCCAGAGCTACAGCCCGAAATCCCAGGAGGAAGCCGCGCGGATCTCTCGTGAGCTTATTGCTCAAGGCCATTCTATTGACATGGGCTTGGGGCAGATCAACAACGCCAACCTGGGCTGGCTCAATCTAACGGTCGAGACCGTGTTTGACTCCTGCACTAACCTAACGGCTGCCGAGGCGGTTTTACGGGATGGGTATGATCGCGCCCGTAAGCAGGGTTCCGATCCTCAAACGGCACTGCATCAGGCGCTGTCTGCCTACAACACCGGCACTTTCACTCGCGGCTTCACCAACGGGTATGTTGAGCGCGTGATGGGTGGGGACGTTGAGGCGCCCAAAGTAAACCAAACTCGAACTGTCGAAGTCACCGGACCAACACACAGCACCCCCGCCTGGGACGTGTTCACCTCCGGCTCAAATTCTTCCGCTCTTATATTCAACTGAAAGGAAAGATCCTATGAAATCCATCGCCTCATTTACAAACCGGATGGGCGCCCCCCTGAGCATCGCTCTGGTGCTTCTACTCGGCTTCACAAGCCCGGCCGCAGCCGCAGGCTTTACCGACTTCCTGAACAACGTGGTGAATGAATTCAATAGTGCCCGCCGCCCGCTGGCTCTGATTGCGGTTATGATCGTGGGCGCCCTGTACATGTTCAACGTGATCGACATGCGCCGGACCGGCCAAGTAATTGTCGGCGTGATCGTGATTTTCGCATCCGGCGAAATCCTTGACCTGATCATCGCGTAATCTCCATGGAAGAGGAACGGCTAAATCAAGACAAGCTGTACCTGGCGCTGACACGTCCAGCTATGGTGTTCGGTGTTCCGCTGGAAGCCGCATTTATCTCCGTGTTCGTCGGCGGACTTGCCATGATCATCGGTGATTCAATCTTTTATCTGGTTCTGGCTGTTCCTCTCTTGGTGATTTCGCATTTCGTCGTGAAGCGCGACCAGAACGCTTTTCGGGTTCTGTTTCGCTTTTTCGATACAGGAGCAAAGTGCCGAAACCGCTCCCACTGGGGCGGCTCGTCCCCCTCCCCTCTAAGGCTCAAGCGTACTTACAAAATTGAGGAAATCGACTGATGGGCTTCAATCGCGCATTGAAACGGGAAATTACGGCTACGGACTACCTACCGTTCGTGCGCCATGCCGATGAACACACCATCATCACCGCCAATCGTGGTGCATTTCAGATGCTCAAGATTGAAGGTGCCTCGTTCCGCACGGCGGATACGGGCGGCCTCAACTCGCTTCACGACGGGCTGAACCATCACATCCGCAATATCGCTGACGATAATGTCATTATCTACTCGCACATCATCCGCAGCGAAGATCCAAGTTATCCTGACGGCGAGTTCTCCTCTGAATTTTCTGATTGGCTCGACAACGCCTATCGCGAGCAAATCCAAGGGAAACGCCTGTACCGGAATGATATTTATCTCACCATCTATATGCAGCCGCGCGGCCTGGCGGGTTCGCGGTTTGCCACAGGCGTAAAGCGAGCCAGGAAGAGCCAGATCGAAGCGGATCAGGACATGCTTGAACTGCTCGAAGATAAAACGGCTGTTCTTGCCAAAAACCTTTCGCGCTATGGCGCTCGTAGGCTTGGGTTGGTGAACAGCGAGCATGGCTTTGTCTGCTCTGAACCTATGAGCGTCTTGCGCCAACTCATTACTGGCCGCTACGAACTAACACCTCTGGTCAGGGGAAATATTGGTTCAGCCATCTACACTGACAGAGTGATTTTTGGCCGTGAAGCACTGGAAATCCGGAACCCGGCGGATTCCACTTTCGGCGCTATGTTCGGCGTCAACGAATATCCCTCGACCACCCGCCCCACCATGCTGAGCGATCTACTGACTGCGCCGTTTACATTCATTCTGTCGCAGTCCTTCCGATGTGTGGCCCGCTCTGAGGCGATCAAAACGATCAAGCTCAAAGAAGGCCGTATGCGGAATGCAGGGGATGATGCCGTATCACAAGCTGACGAGCTGAGAACTGCACGGGATGATCTCATGTCAGGCAACTTCGTCATGGGCGAACATAATATGTCCCTTCTGATCTTCGGTCATGACCTCAAGGCTCTCCGGGCAAGCGTGTCAGATGCGAGCAACCTCTTGGCTAACTCAGGTGCGATTGTGGCGCGTGAAGATCTGGGCATTGAAAGCGCATTTTGGGCTCAGCTTCCAGGCAATCATTCCAAGCGTTTGCGCCCTGCCCTTATGACCAGTCGCAACTTTACAGCCCTTTCTCCGCTTCACAACTACCCTACTGGGCATCGGGACGGAAACCGTTGGGGCAAGGCTGTCGCCAAGCTGAAAACCAGTGCGGACAGCTCTTTCTATCTCAACTTCCATGTTGGTGATCTTGGGCATACTGCGATCTACGGCCCGTCTGGATCTGGCAAAACCGTCGTCATAAACTATGCCCTGTCCCAGCTTGAAAGGCTCAAGGTTAAGCGCGTTCTGTTCGACAAAGACCGGGGCGGCGAAATCTTTGTACGCGCTGCCGGTGGCACATATCTCGCCCTTCATACAGGTGAACGCACCGGGTGCGCTCCTTTTAAAGCACTGGATCTGACGCCTGCCAATGCAGCATTTCTTGTAGCCCTGACAAAAGCGATGCTTTCAGACCCGCAGCATCCGTTCACAGCAGACGATAACGCGCGGATCGAAGCGGCCATAAATGGTCTCGGAAATGTGCCGCAGGAACAGCGTTCTGTTTCCGTGCTGCGGGAGCTGATCGGCTTTGGCTCGGGTGAAGCAGACGACATTGGCAACCGCCTGAACAAATGGGCTGACGATGGGCGTTTGGCATGGGTATTCGACAATGATCGGGATGAAATCGGCTTTGAGGATACTCTTATCGGCTTCGATATTACCTCCTTCCTAGACGATCCCACGATCCGTAACCCAATGATGATGTACCTGATGCAGAGGGTAGAACAGCTGATCACCGGGCAGCGCATTGCCATTGTCATTGATGAGTTTTGGAAGGCCCTGGCCGACGATTTCTTTGTGGATTTCGTCAAAGACAAGCTGAAGGTTATTCGTAAACAGAACGGGATTGTTATTGCGGGAACGCAATCGACTTCCGACGTCGTGAACAGCCCGATTGCCCGGACTGTCATTGAACAGTGCGCAACTCAGATTTTCTTTGCCAACGAAAAGGCAAATGAAACCGAGTTGACGCAGGAATTTGGTCTAACCAAGCGCGAGTACAAAATCGTCAGAAATGAGCTGTCTATCGGTCAATTCCTGATCAAACAGGGCGGGAACTCGGTTGTTTGTGAACTGGATCTGCGTGGCCAGGATGATGCCTTGGCCGTTCTTTCCGGGCGCACCGAAGAAACCAAGTTGATGAACAACATCAGGACGCAACACCCAGACCCTGCACAATGGCTTCCCATTTTCCACATTAAACGAAAGGACTTGTCATGAAAATCCAGGCTGCACTGCTGCTTTCCGTCCTTGCCTTCGCTCAGCCCGCCTTTGCTGGCGGTGTGCCGGTTATCGACGCCGCTTCCATCGCCAATGCGAAGCAAGAGTTCGCTCAGGAAATCGCGCAGATGGTCAAGGAGTTGGAGGAGGCCAAACGTCTCTACGACTCAGTAAATGGTCTCACCAACATGGCAGATATTGCCGCAGCTCTGAACAACCCGCAGGTACGTGAACTTCTAGGTTCTGATGCAATGCAAATTGCAAGTTCCCTCAACGTTGATCTTAACGCCCTCGGGGACTTGTCCAGCGCAGCTCAAAGTTTCTTGGATCACACTAAAGTATCAGCGTCTGAAATTTCAGCCGATGACTTCTATCGCCAGGAATTGGACCGGATCGGTGCGCAATCGGCGCGCGATGCAGCATTTGGGGAGCGGATCGTCCAATCCGCGGATGATCGGTTGGCAGGCTTGGAGCGCTTACGCCAGGCGATTGGCAGCGCCTCCACTCAGAAAGACGTCAACGCCTTGCAGGCCCGCCTTCAGGTGGAATCAGCAATGCTGCAGAACGATACGAACCGAATTCAAGGTCTGGCAATGCTGCAAGAGGCACAGGTGGCAGTTGAAGACCAACGCGCTCGGGAGATCGCTGCGCAAAATCGCGCGGCCACTTTGGAAGCCGCAAAGGAGTTGTATCAATGAAAGTGAATCTTCAAATTTCGGGCGTCCTTGCTGCCGGCCTGCTTCTCACGGCCTGCCAAGAAGAAGAACCCAATCACACTGTTCAGTATTTTTTGGACAACCCTCAGGCGCGGCAAGAAATGCTGGCGAAGTGTGAAGTCACTGACAACGCGATTTCGGATGCGAATTGCATCAATGCCGATACCGCCGCACGTTCTGTAGCCCGCGATGAACGGCGGCAGCGTCAAAAAGATGCAGTCCAGTCGCTTTATGGGGACGGGAGCTAAGAAAGATCATGTGGCAGAGCCTTTATGATAACTTCATCAGCAATTTGACTTCACAGACTGACGCCATTGCTGGAAATATGTCGTCGGCTCTGACCGCACCCCTTACTGCTGCGATGTTGCTGTATCTCATTCTCTACGGCATCGCCATCATGCGTGGAGCCGTTCAAGAACCTGTTTTGGATTTTGCTGTTCGCGGCATTAAGCTCGCAATCATTTGGTCCTTGGTGTCATCGGCAGGCGATTATACGAGCTGGGTTGGCAGCACCATCAACGACGGAACTGCAACTTTCATTAACTCACTCACGGGTGGATCAGGCTCCATACCCGGCGATTCCGTGATGGTCAAAGCCTATGAGTTCTCGGACAAGGTAAAAGAGACCTATGCCAGTGAAAGTTGGGCAGGTGTGGTGATCGGTGGCTTAATCGCTTTGGTGATTGTATTCATTTCGTTCTTCTTTGCAGCCCTTTCATTCGTGGTAAGCCTGCTAACCACATTTGCGCTTTCGATTATGGCCGCGATAGGGCCGTTGTTCATCTGCTTTGCGCTGTTTGATGCAACGCGTGGTTGGTTCTTTGCTTGGCTGGGGCAAATTCTGAACTTTGCTCTGGTGAAATTGCTGGTCGTTATCCTCACCAGCGTGGTCGTCTCCTTGCTCGGCAATATTTACACGCAAACCTCAGCACTCGATATCGGTGCTGCCTGGGGTGCCTTTGTAAGCGGCCTGCTGTGCGCGATCATATTCTTTTTCCTCGTTCCCTCAATTGCCGCTGGCTTGTCAGCAGGTGCACAAGCATCGACTGGAATGCTTCAAAGAGCCGTCGAGCGGCACGCCACAAAACCTGGCGGAAACAACAATAACACTTCCGGAGGCAGTGCCCGGAGAGATTAGCGGCTGAAAATTCAGCCGCCCCACAAACAGTAAGGTTGAAATATGAAAAATTTGGTTTTCTTAGCCCTGCTCGGGTTTTCTGCGGCAGGGTGCGCAACAACTACGCCTTTGCCTACCGTACAAGGCTCAATCGTTCGTCCTCTCAATCCGACACAATGGAACTACCAAGAAGCGCTTCAGCGCAAGCAGTCAGAGATTGGTGTCAAAGGAAATGGAGCGACCAATGATCCACAGTGATAAAGAGCTTCAGCAGTATTTTGATGAGGCCCGCACCTTTGATCAGGACAGGCTCTCGGCTGCGCAGCGGTCGAAGGTTTTAGCGTGGACTGTAGCTAGTGTTTCCAGCTTGATTGCAATCGCTAGCGTTACAGCCGTTGCGTTCCTGGCCCCTCTGAAAACGGTTGAGCCATTCGTTATCCGGGTCGATGAAGCCACCGGCGTTCCGGAAGTCATGACGGCGCTTACCGACGGCCAGGAAGTCTATAACGAGGCCATCGCCAAGTATTTTCTGGCGCTCTACGTCCGCACACGCGAAGGCTATTCCTATGCCGCGCGCAGCGTCATTTTTGACCATGTGCAGATTATGTCCGGCCCGGAAGAACAGACTGAATTTGCGGCACACTACAACGCATCGAACCCGGACAGTCCGCAATACATCTTCGGAAAAAAGACCAAGGCCGAAGTTCAAATTCGTTCGGTTTCCTTTCTGGACGACGGGCTGGCGCAGGTTCGCTTTTACCGCGTCACCAAGAACGAGGACGAGGACCTGGAGCGGCGCAGCCAGTGGGTCGCGACCCTTACCTACACATTCGATGGTCAGGCTGAAATCAGCTCACAGGACCGTATGATTAACCCGCTCGGCTTTGTCGTCACCGACTACCGCGCAGATCCGGAGGTGGTGCAATGAAACGCTTTGTTCCTCTCGTCGCTGCCTGCCTCTTGGCCGCTTCCCCTGCCTTCTCGCTGGATGTTCCTAACCCCAGTACCTCGGACAGCCGGGTCCGGTCGGTCAACTACAATGAATGGGACGTGGTGCGTGTCGTCGGCACGGTGCGAACGGCTGTTCAAATTGTATTCTCCCAATCCGAAGAAATCTTGGACGTTGGCGGCGGCGATACCGTCGCTTGGGAGTTCAAGCCGCGAGGCAACATCCTATACCTGAAAGCCCGTGAGGCTCACCCCCCAACAAACCTTCAAATTGCGACCGTCCGTTCCGACGGAACAACCCGAACTTACTCGTTCGAGCTGATCACCCGCGAAGGCGACATCATGGTGAACAACCGCGATGTGTATTTTCAGGTGCGTTTCCGCTATCCCCGCGATGAAGCCGAGGCCCGCCGGGAGGCGCGCGCAGCTGATAGGCAAGCAGCCCAGGAGCAAGCAGCGCGCTCCCGCCTGTCGGCTTCCGTGGCGCACTCAGGAACCAAAAACTGGCAGTATCTCGCAGCTGGCTCGCGCAATCTTCAGCCGTCTACCGTCTACGACAACGGAGATATGACAGTTCTAACCTTCAAGCGCAGCAATCGCTTGCCGTCCGTCTACATGGTTGGAACCGACGGTGAAGAACGCCTGGCAAACACCACTGTTCACCGCAACGAGGTGATTGTGCATGGCGTTGCCCATGAAATCCGCCTCCGCCTGGGGCGGGAAGTCACTGCCGTCTACAACGTAGGCGTCGGCAAGGGACACACGGCGATCAGCACCAGTACAACCAGCCACCGTGTAAATCGCGAAGTCATTGGAGGGAGCCAATAATGGCAATTGATCAAGACAGCTCCACCGATGGGCAGACCCTGGACGGTGAACGTGGTATCACCTCGATTGCTGACAGCAAAGCCAAGGCTGGCGGCTCGGACACGGGGAAAAAGCTCGGCGTGGCCGCGGGCATCGCGTTTCTTGGCGTTCTCGCTTTTCTGCAATGGCCCTCAGCTGAGGAACAGCCGGTCGAAGAGGTGACGGAAAGCACACGCCGTATTCGATCTGGCAGCCAGTTTCAGCCCGCCGATATTGCGGAACCGCAGCCTGAAACTCCGGCACCAGCAACTCCCCAGAACGAAGAAAAGCCGGTTGGTCCTATCGAACGGATCAGAATCGAAGAACAGCAACTTCCGGTCGAACCATCCCAAGCCGAACTGTTGTTTGAAAGCTCAAAGCGGGCTCCGCTTATGGCATACGAGGGCACGGCCCGGAACACCCCTCAGGCAAATGCAGACGGGGCAACTGGCGGCAGTTTGTTTGGAAACACTGATAACGGGCAGGGTCAGGGTGCCTCGGGCCTGGCGACGGACTTGCAGACAACCAAGCTGAACAGTTCCCTGGCAACCGTGCTAGAAAACCCTCACCTGACGATAACCCAAGGGACCATAATCCCATGCGCACTCGATACCGCCATGGATTCATCCCAACCTGGAATGGTCAGATGCACTGTCACAGACAACATCTATTCGACCACCGGCACCGTCATTCTTTTGGAAAAGGGGACACGCATTGTCGGGCAGTATCGTGGCGGCCTGCAACGCGGGACAAAGCGCCTCTTTGTGATCTGGACGCGGGCGGAAACACCTCATGGCGTGGTGGTCACTCTCGACTCGGCCGGGACTGACGGCCTCGGCCGTGCCGGCTTCAACGGCGACATTGACACTCAGTTTTGGACGCGTTTCGGCGGCACCATTCTGTTGTCTGTGATTGACGATGCCTTGGCCGGCTACGCAGCCAGCCAAAGCAATGCTGACACCATTGAGAACACAACGGATGGCGTGAGTAACCTGGCTCAGACTGAACTGCAAAGCACCATCAACGTCCCAATCATTCTGCGTAAGAACCAAGGTGAAGAGGTTGCTGTTATGGTGGCCCGAGACCTTGATTTTTCTAACGTATACCGCCTGAAAACGAGGTAGAACCATGCTCGATGGAAACACGCCCCGGCAAGCCCCAGCGGGGCTTGCTTCCTTCTTGGCTCCGATTCAACACCACCTCAACCGGCCGGATGTTATTGAGTTGTGCATTAACCGGCCTCAAGAGCTTTTCATAGAAACCTATGACGGCTGGAAGGTCGAACAGATCGACGCGCTCACCTTCGCACACCTGAACAGCTTTGCCACCACTGCGGCAACCTTCACCAAACAAACTATCAGCGCTACAAAACCTATCCTTTCCGGCTCCTTGCCCGGTGGCGAGCGGATCCAGATTGTTATCCCACCGGCGGTTCCGGATGGCACAGTCAGCATCACGATCCGGAAACCTGCTGAGCGCACCTTCACTCTGGACGACTACGAACAGTCGGGCATGTTCGATGAGGTTCTAACCGAAACCAATTCGCTGTCTGAGGTCGACCAAAAGCTGCTTGAATTCCATGCCGCAAAATCCTGGAAAGAATTTCTGCAGTGCGCGGTGCTGAACAAGAAAAACATTCTAGTGTCCGGCTCGACCGGCTCTGGCAAAACCACCTTTTCAAAAGCTCTGATCCCAGTAATTCCAGAGCACGAACGCATCATCACGATTGAGGACACCGTGGAGCTGGTCATTCCCCAGCCAAACAATGTGCGCTTGATCTATTCGAAGGACGGCCAGGGCCAGGCGAAACTCTCCGCCCGCCAGCTTCTTGAAAGTTCTCTGCGGATGCGCCCTGATCGGATCTTCCTGCAGGAGCTGCGGGACGCAGAGGCGTTCTATTACCTGCGCAATGTCAACACCGGGCATTCCGGCTCGATCACCACTATTCACGCGGATTCCGCCATGTTGGCTTTTGAACAGCTCGCCTTGCTGGTGAAGGAAAGTGATGCGGGGCGCGATCTGAAGCGATCTGAGATCAAGGAAATGCTGTTCCAGATGGTCGATGTGGTTGTGCAGGTAAAGCGCGGCAACGGCAGGTATCGCATCACCGAAATCTACTTTGACCCACGCCGGAAATTTGAAGGTGTAACGTCATGATACTTGAAAAATGGCCTGACCTTTCGCCAGCGGCAAAGGGCTCATTCCTTGGCTTCTGCGCACTCCTTTCGATCGGTGGCGGCTTGGCCCTGTCTGGCTTCGTCCTCAGCCGAAGTTTGAACCTCTCCTTTGACCCTATCCAAGATCTCTTTCTATGGCCCCGAATTGCCCTCTCTGACTACTCGGGGGCCGAAGTATCAAAATGGGTCAAACTCTCCGGCTACGCAGGACTGGCACCCGCCCTGTTCATTGTTCTGGCGTTCCTGATGAACAAGCCAAAACAGGATCTGCACGGCAAGGCTCGCTTTGCTGAGGATCGGGACATTAAGGCCGCGGGCTTGCGGTCCAAAAATGGGCTGATCGCCGGGTTCACCGGCCCCCTGCCCTCCCGGAATTACGGCAAACCCGTGGACAAGCTGGGCCGCCACGTTGAGGAAGGCGGAGCTGTCAAGATCGCGGCCACCGGCCACCTGACGACCAAGAACTTGCTGACCTATGGCGGGCCTGAACATATGTTTCTGTATGCCCCCACGCGCTCAGGCAAGGGTGTCGGTGTCGTTGTTCCAAACTTGCTAAACTGGCCCGGGTCGGCCGTGATCCTCGACATTAAAAAAGAGAACTGGACGCTGACGGCTGGGTTCCGCAAAAGCGGCGGCCAGGACGTCTATCTCTTCGACCCGCTGGATCCCAATGGCAAAACCCATCGCTGGAACCCCCTGTCAACGGTTCGCCGCGGCGGTGACTTCCAGATTGAAGATCTGCAGCGGCTTGCCGATCTCTTCATTCCAGTGCAGTCAAAAGACCCGTTCTTTGATCGAGCTGCACAAACAGCGTTCGTCGGCGTCGGCGGTTATCTCGCAGAAACCCCGGAGCTGCCGTTCACCTTGGGCGAGATCTTCCGTCAGCTCACTTTGAGCGGCAATGTCGTTGAGACGTTCAGGAGGCGGATCGAGGGCAGGAAAGCTGAAAACCGTCCCCTGTCCTGGCAGACAGAAGCCGCCTTGACCGACTTTATCTCCAAGTCTGAAAACACCTTTGAGAGCGTCAAATCCACCATCACAGCCAACTTGGGCTTGTTCGCAAACCCCATGCTCGACCGTGCCACGTCAGAATCTGACTTCAATTTCGCGGACCTGAGAAAACAGCGCATGTCGATTTACGTCGGCATCACCCCCAACAACCTCGGGCGCCTGGGGCCCCTGCTGAACCTTTTCTTTCAGTCCTGTGCTGACGCCAACATGCAGGAACTTCCGGAAAACAATCCTGAGCTGAAGCACAAGGTTCTGCTGTGCATGGACGAATTTGCCGCCGTTGGTGAACTGCCATCCTTCAAGCGCGGCATCGGTTATTTCGCCGGCTACGGCCTAAAGGTTCTGACGATCATTCAGACGCCCGCTCAGCTTTCCGACATTTACGGCGCGGATGGCGCAGCGGCGTACATGGACAACGCGGGTGTCGAGGTCGTGTTCACGCCGAAAAGCCTGAAGGAAGCGCGCAATCTGTCTGAACGGTTCGGCACCTTGGCAATGGAAAGCAAAAGCGAATCCAAGTCGAAGCACCTCGCGCACAGCAAAGGCACCACAGTCAGCACCAGCGAGCAAAAACGCTCCCTGATGATGCCCCAGGAGCTTCTGGCAATGGATCAATCCAAAGCCCTTGTGATCATCGCGGGACAACCGCCTGTCATGGCGAACAAGCTGCGCTTCTATGCCGAAGAAGTTTTCTTGGAGCGCTCTAAGATTGCTCCGCCCGACATACCCTCGATCATTCCCAACCCGCTCGATGACAAGGTTTCGCGGGTAGAAGCGGAAAACCGGGAACTGCGCAAAGAACAGGCCCAAACCCGCGAAGAGGTGATGGCACTGCGGGAAGAAATGGCTCGGATCACTGCTCTGGCAGCGCATCGCGACGAGAATGTTGCGAACGGCCAGCCAGCCAGCGTTGAAATGACCACCGAGGAAATTGAAGACCCCGGCAAGATCATGCCGGAACGGCTGAAACTGGATCATTCGAGCGCGAGGGAAAAGCTCGCTGCGCTCAAGAAATCCGGGAAGCTAGCATCGCCAGAAGGGACCAAGGAGCTGCTTTCGTCGCTTGGCGTCGATCTTCCCAGCCCCGAAGTTGCATAGATTGAGAGGTAATTATGGCTGAGACACAGAACCAGGTTAATCAGGGCTTTGAGCTGTCCTATGCCCTTTCCGACGAAAAGGCCCGCTATTCGACGGCCGCCGAAGCCGGGAAAGCTTTTGCGGAGGCTACTGGGGAGCTTGCGCCCATGGTGGTAGAGGCCAGCGATAAAGGCGCGCGCACCTTGGCGAGCAGTCGCCGCAACGGCGATGAACATGCCAAACTGGCTCCGCCCCTCGAATTGGTGAAATCCGACAATGGGAGCGAAACAGACCTGCAGTTCTGGAAAGCATATCATGACCGGATCGCGGAGAAGGACATAGCCGCCCAAGGCCAAGCACGGGAAGGTACTGGTCAAAAATCACAGGCTGAGACGCCGGATTTGTTTGACGATGCCCCTGTTATCCTGAAAGAGCCTCAGGAACCGCAACCGGCCAAAGAGCAGAGCAGAGAAGGCAGCGAGCCGGGCAAAGAGGCTCCGCCTGTAATGACGCCGGTTCTCGACAATGCTCCTGAAGGAACCGCGGAACCAGCGGCACCGCAACCGGAAAAAACGGGAGATGAACGATTTGCGATGCCAAAGAGCTTCGAAGAGCGGTTCATCCTGACACGCGAGGCCAACCGGCAAGAGTTGTTCCGCTCATATGACGACAAACGGCCAGTGATTTCGGATCGCGGCGACAGCCTGCACACCAAGAACGCAGACCGCAGCACGGCCATGGATATGATCGAGCTGGCTGCGCATCGAGGCTGGGCGTCCATGAAGGTGAAAGGTCCGGAGGAGTTTCGCCGGGAAATGTGGATTGAGGGAACTGCGCAAGGCATCGAGGTCAAAGGCTACAGGCCAAATGACAAAGACCGGGCTGAAACCGAGCGCCGAGCTGAGCTGATCGGCGAACGCGTCATTGAACGCACTGACAACGGCAAGGCCTCACCTGGTCGTCAGTCCGATGCCGCCGCTCAGGCAGAATCCCAGGCAAAAGGCCCTTCGAACGTCATTCAGATGATCGACTACAAAAAGGGCTTGGAGGGGAAAGTCACAGACACTGGCACAGCACCTTACCGGGATCGAGAGGGCGCATCCGCCACCCCGTATGTGGCCCTGGAGCTGGCGGACGGCCGTTCTCATAAGCTCTGGGGGGTTGGCCTTCCTGATATGCTCGACAAGCACCAGCTCAAAGTCGGAGACAAAGCCACAATCTACGACGACGGGCAAAAGTCTGTCACGGTCACGGAACGCGACCCCAAGACCGGCGAGGAACGCCAGAAAAACACCTTCAGGCGGGAATGGGGGGCTCGTGATGTTGAACGCAGCCAGGATCAGGCCAGAAACGGCGTTGAACCCGTCCAGAAAAGAGACGAGCCGGTAATTGAAAGTGCCGGTTCACATGAACCCAAAAAAGAGGCTGCCAACGTGGCGACAAATCCGGACGCGGAAAACGGAACCAAGCACCAGCAAGAGCAGCAGCGGCATTCAGACCGCCTAGAGGAACGGCTGAACCAGAAAGAAGCGGCCCGCGATCCTCAGCTGCGTGGTGCTGCAAGCACACTGGCATTGATCGAAGCTGAAATGCGGGCTGCTGGTGTATCAGACAAAGACCGGGCAACCGTCCGAGAAATGGCCTCCCACGAACTCGCAAACGGGATCCGCGCTGGCCGTCAGTACGATGTTCAGCGGATTCCGAATGTGAGTGCGAAACAGCAAGCCGCTGTAAAAGCTATCTCCTCGAAAGACGTATCAAAAATCATTGAACAAGCTCGGGTAAGGGGGCCGGCCAGCCCGGACGCATCTAGCAAACACGCAGGCCAGTCCCAGGAACAGCCGCGAGAAAGAACCCAGCAACAGGACCGCAGCCGGGAACGGTAAATTTAAAAAAGGAAGGTAGAAAATGAAGAACACATTTTGGGGATTCGGGCTAGCCGCTTTGACCGCAGCTTGCTCCGTCAACGAGCCGAAGGCAGCCACGAACATCACTACCGCGACGGTATCCGGCAGAGCGTATGATGTTTACCATGACCCCTATGACCCTGACCACGCGATAATCTTTGGGAAGAGCCAATTCGGGCAGTTTTCCATACCCAAGGAAGAAATCATTGCGGCTGCAACGCCCTGCGTTTTTGATCGCAAGTCGAGCATTGCGTTTAAAGCAACGGATATGAAGCACCCAACCCGGCCGGAACTGGAAAACTTGGGATGGGTCCCAGTAGACTGCTCAACTTCCTCGACGTAGATCCGGACGCCTCAGCCTAGCGTTCTCTTGACGGCCCGCGCGACTGCTCGGGCCGTTTTTCGTCCTCGTCTCGCTCTCTTACGCGACCTCGACCTTCAGGCTGTTTCTGACCGGCCCCAGGAATCTTCTCTGAGCGCTCCATAGGCGCGCTGAGCGCCATAGCGCCCCGTTCTGTGGTAACGTCCGTCAATCGCCCTGAGAACGCCGATACGGCCCGCCCTAGCGCCCTGTCTTCGGGATCGTGCGATTCAGCTAGCAAGGCCGCCGCCGCGCTGTACGTTCTCATGACCCGGTTCCGACGCTCGACGATGGCCCCGTCCCAAGGACGGCTTGGCATACGGCCACCATTCTCTTGAAGGTCACGCCGCACCTCTCGCTGCTTCGCCTTGTCCACATAAGGCGTCTTGCCTCGCTGGCGCATCTTGTAGACAGGTGTTCGCTCACCCTTCCGGGTAACACCGCGGGCATGGCGCGGCGTAGACTCGGCTTCGATACCCCGGTGCCGCAGTTTCTCAGCGAAAACATCCCGCAAGTGTTGCAGATCAGCTTTGCGAAGGTTCAGTTTCACTCCGTCGTTGCCAACGGTCCGGACCGTCAAATGAACATGCGGATGTTTGGTATCTGTGTGCAGAGCCATCGCATAGTCATGGCGTCCCCCGAACTCATTTTGGGCCAATGCCCTTACGGCGTCCTTTACAGCCGCCGCATTCGTGCTTCCTGGCATCGAAAAGACGATACTGGTCGTGATCCTTGTACGGTCGGTTGCATCGCCGTTGGCCCTATCATCGTCGTGGCGCTGCATCCAATCACGATACAAGGCAGCAGTTGCAGCTTTCCCCGTGAGGATCGCACCGTCATTGGTTTCAATGTCGAGCTTCCCGTTCCTACTGATGTAGTCGATATGCGCGCTAACCCGGATCCCCTCGGTGCGACGGTTCACAACGATGGTATTACCGCTTTTGTCCACCTTCGCAGGTTTTGACACCTTGACCATGACTTCCGGAGTCTTGCTGACGACACGCGCAAGGCGGGCCTTATCGGCGGTGCCGATTGTAGTGGCTTGCCGGGCTTGTGCTGGTTCAGCTTTTTCGCTGCCTTTCGGGCTGGGTTTGCCGCCCGTCGAAAAAGACCCGGACCCTGGCGACTTCACGGCACCGGAGCGCGCAGGGGGCGCCCAGCAATCCTGAAACCCAAGCTCCGTCTTGAAATCACTCATCGGTCAGATCACCCCCTAACTGAAATTTCAAACGGCCAGCAGCATATTGCCTCAACAGTTCCCGCAGGCTCACGACTGAGTTACGCAGTTCATGCAACTCATTCCGCGTCGGTGCATAGTTGCTGCCGGTGAAAACGCCTCGGTTCATGGCCGCTGCAATCTGGTTCAGGTTCGTTGCAGCACCGCGAAGCTGCCGAAACCCCCAGCGGATATGTCGTCGTTCACCCTGCACAGGCTGAGGCGCAGACAGAGTACGGGCTGTCAAAATTCGAGCTGCCCAGGTTGAAGGAGGAACCCCCTGATCCTTGGCCTCTCGCTCGATCTTCGCACGAACACTCGCTTCAAGCCGGACGGTCAGCTTACCCTCCCTGCGCGCCTGGCTCGGCTTACTGCTGGGAACCTCAGCGTCTCCGGAAACTGTCTCAACCAATTGTCGAAGAAACTCAGAAGGTGACAAGCCGTGCTCGGCAGCAATCGCCCCGAAGCGGGCTTTGCTGTCGGGGGAAACACGGGCGCTGACAAGTTCGGACTTCTGAGACATGATCAATATGTATTACAATGCTGGCGCTTAGCCTATCCTGCATTAGTCCTTCTTTCAACCGTTTGTGTTGTCCGGGACAACGTTTTGAGATTCTCGCCCCTTGCGCTTCGCGCCCGCATTCAAGAATGCGGCGGGGCTGTCTGCCCCGGACCCCGAGGATATTTTGCGAAGGTGACGGGCTGAGAAACCGCCCTATCTGAAACCGTGATCCGCGCGTCCTCGATGCCGGAGCTTTCCAGACCGCTCCCGAACGGGGCCGGGGGCGGGCCTTGCAGGCGGCGAGCTGACCGCGCCCACACAAAGCGAAGGGAAGCGAGCCGACTTGTGGGAAGGTCAGGCATCGAAAGCCGCCCTGGGCGGCTGCGGGGGCTGTCTGCCCCCGGCGCACTTCGCGCGCTCCCCCGAGGATATTTCAAGAAGGTGATTGGCTGCAGGCGCGCACCTGGTCAGCCGCGGACACCCGCAAAAGAAAAGGGGCGGCTATTTCTAGCGCGCCCCCATCATCAATCAGCAACCAGGTCAGTTGAACAGGGTAAGTGTTCGTCCCTCTGGGGTCAGCTTGAACAGAGCGCTATCGAACAAGTAAGATATCCCGCTCCACGCAAAATAGCTGGCAACCATGATGGCGGACGCCGCGACGCGCGCCCAAATCGGCGCGTCGGCATCAATCTGTTCGTTCCCTGTGCCGGTAAAGATCACGACGACACTCACAACTGCTGCTCCTAGCGAAATGAACATGAAAACGCGCACGACGAACTGAAACGGTCGCCGGATCAACAAGAGGGCATTCCAAGTCATAAATCGTAGAGCGGCCATTTTCTCACCTCAAAGCTCGATCACCTCGAACAGCACAATATCTGTCAGAGCTACCTCTTCAATACGTTCGCCGTTTTCAAAGCTCACCATCAGAGCTTTGTTCGACTTCGCCTTTCGGTCGGTCAAGATCCGGCCAATCTGATCGCCTTGCTGGCACAGGATTGCAACTTGGCCGTTTGACGACCGCTTTCCGCCCTGAGCATCGCTCTGCGGATTTCCACCGGACAGGGCAGACAGCCCAGCTGCGAGGTTGGGCTTTTTGTCCTCGGCAGGAGCTTCCTGAGGCGGCGCATCTGACGGCGGCACCCCCTGCCCCGCCTCGACCTCCGCTCGCAAGCCGGCCACTGTGACGCGATTGATTTCTTCCGGCGGAGTTTCAGAAACAAATCTGCGAGCTGCCTGCTCGTCCTTCTTCCATAGTGAATTAAGGTCAGAAAGAGCGCGCACAGGCACGTTGTTTCTTGCAAGTTCCTGAAGTTCATCAGGCATCGCGATAACGCCAAAAAATTGCGAAACCTGCGCCTGCCCCCAACCAAGATCCTCCGCAATCTGCGAGCGTTTCATCCCGTCTTTGCGCATTTGCTCCACTGCCAAGGCGATTTCCATCGTGGTCAGATCATCCCGCTGAATGTTCTCAGTCAGCTGGATCGCGCGCAGGTCCGCGGTCGCCTCACGAATGAGGACTGGAACGCTGCTCAGTCCGGCCATCCTGGCTGCCCGCCAGCGCCGTTCGCCCATGATAATAATATACCGCCCGTCCTGGCTCTTTGGCTGGACAGTGATGGGCTGCAAAACACCACGAATAGAAATGTTTGCGCTGAGAGACGCCAGCTTGTCCGGATCGAAATGGCGGCGCGGCTGCTCGGGGTCGGGTTCGATCAGATCAATGTCAATTGTCAGGGGCTCGCCGCCGCCGACGGGCTTCTGGCTTTGCAGCCCTTCCAGTTTGCCCGCCGCCCTTAGTTTATCCAGCGTGCTTGTCATGTTCCTTGCCATATCACTTCCCCTCGCCAAGCTTATCGTACAGCCAGTCAAAAAACTGGCCGAACTCTTCTTGGGCATCCTTGCCGCTCTTTGTTTTCACTCCGGACAGCGGAACGCCCTCTTCCTGCGCCACGACATAGGCAGTGCGGTTGCGAATTGCATATGGGACACAGAGGTCTCCAACAGCTTCCGCCACTTGGACCATCGCGTCTCGCTCAATCTGCTTCACGGCATCAAAGCGCGAAGGCAGGATGCCCAGGAGCTGCAGTTTCGGATTCACTCCTTGCGCGGCGTACAGCGCTTCAAGAACCCCCTCGATACCATCGACTGAGTATTTTTTCAGCTCTATCGGAACCAGCAGATAGTCGGCCGCAATGAGCGCACCATAAACCGCCTCGCCAAAATTTGGAGGAGTATCCACCACGCAGTAATCTGCACCGCTGCTGCCAACCAGCCCGGCTTGCACATTTGCCATCACGTCATCAGCGTTTTGCGATTGCAAATCTTTGTGACCAGTTACGATGCCAATTTCGCCGCTCGCCAAATCGGCTTGTACGCCCTCACCGCGAGTCACCAGGTCAAGCGCATTGCCAAGCGTCTTCGCCCCTTCGAAGGAAGCCGAAAAATTCCTTTGGCTATCCAGATCCACACCCAATACGGAATGCCCGCGCTCCGAAAGAGAATAGACAATCTGGCTGGCGATGGTGGTCTTGCCCACACCACCCTTATTGTTCGCTACGACTATCGTTTTCATTGTCTTTTGCTCCTGCCTCATCAGGGTTGATTCCATATGCTCTCAGCGCTGCATCTACGATTTCGTACATGAAGATATTTTCGCGATGCGCCTTCTCTTTGAGGGCTTCGTGCATGTCGTCATACATCCTCATGCCCACTGTTGTTGTTCTCCGCTTGGCCATGCTTTCTCCCAAAGTTTTATAGCTATATAGCTATAAAAATGCCCAGTAAAACTCAAGAAAATGTTGTCCCGGACAACACCCGGCGCAATCTTAGGTAGAAATTGTTGTCCGGGACAACATTTTCCCAGCATCTTCCGCGTCAGTAGCATGGGTCAGAACCTCCAAAGCCCCTGAGAGTTGACCAAGAGGCTTGCACGAAATCTCCTGTTTTTTGATTGCCCCAAGGTCGAAACCGCTCAAGAACTCCTGTGATCCTAAAGCACATTCGGCTTGACTACCGACAACCGCAGTGAACTTTAAAGGCTCCTCATCTGTCGCCCACCCAAACACAGTTACCACAAGCAAAAATTTCAAACCCGCCTCCAATCATTATGAATTAATATTAGGTGTTAAGTTTAAGGT
Organism: Leisingera sp. M658; assembly: GCF_025144145.1. Taxonomy (NCBI): domain Bacteria; kingdom Pseudomonadati; phylum Pseudomonadota; class Alphaproteobacteria; order Rhodobacterales; family Roseobacteraceae; genus Leisingera; species Leisingera sp. M658. The sequence continues at coordinate 23,099 of NZ_CP083551.1, read as the reverse complement.
GATCAATGTAAAATACGGTGCTTGTATAATTTTTGGACAATATCTGCTTCTAAAATGAACTCTGGCTTCGGGCCGCGAAAGCGGCCCCCGGCGCGGATGCGCGCCAGTCCGGCCCGGTCAGGGCATTAGCCCTGATTGGGCAGGACACCAAAAGGCAAAAAGAAACCCCGCCGAAGCGGGGCAAGTTGGTTTCTTCACCACAAAGAAAATTCAGTCAAACAAGCTAAGCTGGACCCCTTTTGATACTGGCCCCGCGGTGGCAATTTCCGTCAGGCGCGCCTTGCGCTGCTCGGCTTCCTGCGTCTCCCGCTGCGCGGCCAGGGCCATAAATGCCGCTCGCTCGTCCTTCTGGCGCTTCCAAGGATCTCCATGCTTAGCGTAAAATCGGCCAGCGGCAGCCGTATAAGCCAAATCGAAGACCTCTAAAGACAAGCTGTTTCCGCAGACAAAGCGCCCAGCCAAACCGCGTGCTGCCGTCTGTATGTATCCCATGTGAAATGTGGGGCGCGACAGCTCTACAGCTTCGAACCAAACAGATGTTTCCAGATCGAAACCCTTTTCCTCGATCACATCTGCCATAGCCAGCAGCATTCCACCTGCTCCGGCTGCGGGCTCCTGAACAGTATAGAAGCCCCGTTTCTCTATAATCTCCTCCACACCAGTTAAGGAGACATTCGCCATAAGCCGCGAAACCTCATAGGGTGTAAAGAACTGCCCAAGCCGCGCATCAAGCGCGCCGATCTCTCCAGCCACAGTCCCCAGGAAGTCGCAACCACCTGATGAGATTTCCGCAATCGCGATTGCCAAAAGTTCAGGCATTCTGCGAACATCGTCTTTATTTCGGTATCGCTTCACAACCGCCATATACTGCGCTTCCAGCGCATCGCGTTTGGCTGCATCTGGGCAAGCGCGCTTTGCCAGAGCGCAATAGGTCAGCTCGCAAAAGTCCGCAAAAACTTCTGTCCGCCGCTTTGATTGGTCAATGCAATTGAACGCTTTGACGAATTCGGACACCGCTGCCTTGGTCATTCCTCGCCCTCCGGCTCTCGGACTGAACCGCCAATAATGAAAGGGCCGACACGTGAACCTGGTTGTGCCTTAGCCTTAATCTCACGGATCAATGCATCTTGCCGGCCCTTCGTGACTCCTTGCTCCGTCCAAAGCCGGCGCAGCTCTCTTTCGCTATTTCCCATGGTAAAAACTCCCGCGAAGGGCAGGGCGGTGCGGTGGCACCGCCCCGCAGCTTCAACCTTCCTTCAGCTCTGCCATGCGTTCAGTCAGCGTCCACAAAGCACGGTTAAGCGCCTTGTTTTGGTCGATACCCGCAACCTCGCGCGTAGTCTGGCGACGTGTAGTTCCGTTCGCATTGCGGATACGCCCGCGCAGCCCGCCTTTGATGGTGTTTTCCTGCACCACATTAAACGCGGTCCAAAGGTCGGTTGCCCGGTCGTCTCGGCGCCGGGGCGAAAGCAAGGCATCCGCCGCGACCGGCGCCTGCTTCCCGTCCTCCTTGTGAGCATCCGGAAAACGCAATTCGTGCGCTGCCTCTGCCAGAATTTTGCGTTCCTCGTCTTGCAGAGTGATTGCGCGGAACCGCTGCACCTGGTCTGCGACTTCGGGCGCATCTTCCAGAACCCGATAGGCTCCCTCGATCACCTCACCAATGGCATTACCCGAGTGGCGCACTTTCACTTCGCCAAAGGTATCGCCCACCATCAGGCCATTGGCGCAGACAAAACGGAAAAAGCCGGGGATCATCTGGTAGCTGCTTGTGCCGTCGTTTGCATTGACCAGCACGATTTCAAAAGCCTCGCCGTCAGAGTTGGTAAGGGACCGGTGGCGCAGGCGCAGCATGTGCTTAGTGAACTCAGCCTTTCCCTCAATCCGGGTGCGGGCCTGTTGGGCCAGGAAGAGATCAAAGCCCTCTTTGCGCAGGCCGGTCAGCACGTCGATAGTCGGAATTGGGGCGAACCGCTCTGAACGGCTTTCGTGGGCCTCTGTTGCAAAGATCGAGGGAACGCGGGCGCGCAGTTCTTCGTCGGTCAAGGCTTTGCCAGTAGCAAATCCGCCGTTGCTCATTCCGCGCATGTAACGGTGCATAAAGCTCATTTTGATTTTCCTCTTGTGGTGAAAGGTGGGCCGTTGTGGCCTCTCCCTATGACTTGATATTAGTTGCGTAGTTGACCCTAAGCAACGGATATATTTGCATTTTCTGGCAATTGTTCGCTTGCCGTTATCCGCACCCCCGGCTTTCTTTGATGCCGGAGGGGAGGGAGCGCACGGCCCGCTTGCGGGCCAAACAAACCAATGTGACCGCGCCCTGCGCGGTCTCCGCTTAAATGACGGGGGCCAGGTTCTCCCCCGGTCTGGCTTTCTCGTCAGCCGTCGGGTCGGTCGCGCGAAAAGCCGTCCGGCACAGCTGACGACAGCGGACAACCGGACCGTGGAATAACGAGCACGCGAAGCGCGCGAAGCTTATGCCGCGAAAGCCGGTTGGCCGATGGCGGCGGCTGTGACAGGTAAGGCGGCGCGACCGGCCCGATGGCTGACGAGCTGGCCGGGGAACTCGGTCAACGCGCCAGCCCCAAGGGGGCGTTCGGCTTGTCCGAATCCCCCCTTGGGGAGCAAGGCCGGATTTCCGGCCGCGCAGCGCCCTGGCGCGAAGGTCAAAAGAACCTGCGATCTGCGTGGGACGCGCGGATCCCCGCACCCTCGATGCCAGAGCTTTCCAGCCCGCTCCCGGCCGGGGCCGGGGGCGGGCGTTGCAGGCGGCGAGCTGACCGCGCCCACACAAAGCGAAGGGAAGCGAGCCGACTTGTGGGAAGGTCAGGCATCGAAAGCCGCCCTGGGCGGCTGCGGGGGCTGTCTGCCCCCGGCGCACTTCGCGCGCTCCCCCGAGGATATTTCAAGAAGGTGATTGGCTGCAGGCGCGCACCTGGTCGGCCGCGGACACCCGCAAAAGGCCGAGGCGAAGCCGAGGGAAGATCGTCACCCGAAGGGCCGAGACTGACGCCCTGAGACGACCATGCGCCGCTGCGCGCGGTGGCTCGGAGAGACGCCGCGCGCAGCTCCCAGGCGCAGGGAGGGGCAGGGCGGCAGGCTCGGGGAGCGCGCCGGTCTTGCCGGCGCGCGACTAGAGCCCGGTCCCGCGTAAAACGCGGGATTTGCCCAGAGACACATACCACTTTTCAATCCGCAGAATGTTCCTGTATTGTTCCAAAATGATCCGAGAGACCTTCATCGCCCCCCTCTACACATTGCGCGTCAACAATCTGGAAGCTGCGCACGCTATCAGGGTTGGTTGCGTTTGCGGTGGCGGGCCTTGGTATCTCCATGGTTTCTGGCTTAGGCAGAGATATGGGCAATTTGAGTTTCTTCGCGGCATAGTAGAAGGCTTGCGCTGCCCTGAGTGTCAAAAACGGGACGTGATGGCCTGGACCATCGTTGAGGCAGCGCCGGATGAAGCCCGCCCATCGGACAGACTGGGACGCCGTTAGGCGTCCTCTTTCTCCTTGTTCGACTTCGTAAGATCTCGCGCATAGCTGACTTCCACTTTGAGGAAGCCCGGAATACTCAAGACGACTGAGATGCTGATCTTGGCCTTGGTGGTTAGGGATTTCAGGATTGAACGCAAAGAAGAAATGATCTTGTTCATGGTGTTAGCTCCTATGTGATTGTCGATTGCAGCTCTGTGAGGCGGAGGCTTTAAGGGCTGGCGCACCCGGAGGGTCGCAACGGAGCGCAGCGCAGTGGAGAAGGGCTTCAGCCCTTGCGCCAGCACGGGCCGTAGCAAACTTGCTGCAATAAATCGGCATTCACATAGGAGCGGGCGGACACCTTGGCAGATGCCTGGAACGGGGCGTTCAATCCTGAAGTCCCTGACCTGGCACAACGGTTAATCAAGCCGCCGATTGCCGTATTCCGGGTTGCCCCTCCCGCTACGGTTGCTAGATTGGCGGTGCGGAACAGGCGGGGACGCCGATGGCCGCGAAGGTGACGGTCGGGGCGAAAGCTCCGGCCGCATTTCGTTTCCGGGCCGCGCAAGCGGCCCCCGGCGCGGATGCGCCAGTCCGGCCGGGTCAGGGCTTCAGCCCTGATCTGGGGGGACACCAAAAGGCAAAAAGAAACCCCGCCGAAGCGGGGCAGGTGTTTCCTTCACCACAAAGGAAAAATCAGGGGGACTACTCACCGGGAATTTGCTCGGGATTTCGGGATTTTGCAATCACTCCGTCATGCCGGATCGCTGCAATTGTCGTGTCAGTTTTACGGGTCAGCTCCACGCCATCACCTGAAATCATAGCCTCGGCAAATTGCGTTTTCTTCAGGACTGCGCCATCTGCCTCTAAATAGGTAGTGTCGCCTTCGACCTCACGGGAAACCGATCCATCCGGCATGATGCGGATCCACGCACCGTTGACTTGGACAGCCAAGCTGAATTCATCCACGACAACACCCTCCCAACCAGTACCAGGATCACGGCGCAGCACGATTTGATCCGGGCGAAGCTTGATCTGAACGTCTCTCGGTTCTTCCTGATCGGCGGCTTTGACGACGACAAAAGCCTCTTGCGCTTCAGGATCGGAATGGATGGTCGCGTTAGCATTTTTCGGCGGCCACACCTTCGCTGTGTCGCGCTTCCGCCCGGATTGGTCCCGGTGAAACCCGATATAGAGCTGCGCTGATCGCCAAACCCGGACAATGTTCTGTTTCACGCTGCTTACCTCAATCCCACTGTTTTCAAATCTTCTCTAACTCAAAGGCAATGGCCTGAAACCTATAGGCTCCTGTCTGGAATACCAGAATACCATACCGTTTTTTCAAGGTTGTTCCTGTTGAATCCGGATGCCAACACGCCCGCACGGATCGACGGCCAAGGTTTGAATCGCATTACTCTATCTCCATCGGTGGGGCAGGGCGCTCAAGCGCCCTGCCAGCGATTTCACTCCATGCCCTCGGGTAGCCATACGTCGATCTTGACGGCCTGCGCCTCGGTAACGCCAAGGGCGGTGCGCAAGTCGGCATCACCGGAAAACAGTGCTTCCAGCTTCTCTGCCTTCTCGCCCTTTTTCAGCTTGGCGAAATTGGTTGCAGTGGGGTGATCTTCGGACAGGTCCAGCAGATCGCGCCAAAGGTTGTTGAGGTATGGGCCTCCGACACGGGAGAAAAAATTCTCAGAGTTCGGCGTCCAGACCTCGCGGATATTCGGCTGCGTCTCCTTGTCGATCAGCGCCGACAGCTTTTCATCACCGCCGCGATACTGCGCGGCGAGGAAGCGAACCAATTCACCGCGCACATGCTCCGGGCCTTTCTTGCGGAACGCACGGAATGAAGCGCCAAGGTCTTTCGCATCCCACATATCGCGCGGCGGATTGCTGGTCAGCCGTTCATCCAGCGAATAGCCTGCGGCCTCTGTGCTGGGCCAATTCGGAACGTCGGTCTTGGTGATACCAAGCGGACCGCTCGACCGCAGTTCATGGCTCAACTGATAGGCCAGCAGATCAATCAACAGATCAGGATCGCGCATCACTGCATGTTGCCGCGCCCCTTGGGCAATACGGGACAGGTCGTCGCTCAGCTTTTGCGAAATGGGCGACTTCGGCGCGGCGTCACCGCCCGATTGGCTGGTCTTACGGAGAAATCCCGCTTCGATGGCTGCGGCCTTGTCCTCCTTACGTACAAGACCCTCGTAGGTCTGCACCTCGCCTGTTTGATTGACATAGAAGATTACCCCGGCCACCGCTTTCTGTTCGGCGCTGTAGGTTTCTTCCAACACGGCTTGGAGTTCAGCCAGTTCCGCCTCGCCGGCTTCGTCCAAAACGTCGCCGTTAGCGAGTTCCGCCAGCTCGTCATACCGCTCCGCCTGTTCTTCGGTGAGCGTTCCTTTTTCGGGAAAGATGCGCGCAAGCTTGCGCTGATCAAACTCACCATAGGGCAGATTAGTGCTGTCCAGCGCCTCGGCCCACTTCCAGCCTTTCGCGGTGATCGCGTCACACGTCAAAGCCAGCTTGCAACGAAACAGGTCATTCAGCAGAGCCACATCATCAATGAATGTTTGCTCAGCAAACAGGTCGCGGGTCACGTGGCCGCCGTTGGTTTCGTAGTCCTCCCGCCCGACAAAAATCACACGGCGGTCAGTATCCCGCACCGAGTCCGGTTTGAGCATCTGCTTGATCTGGTGATCGCTGTAGCCCTCGCCGCGCACCTTCTCCAACACTGCCAGCGAATTTGCCTCGTCCTCGCTGACGGTGAAGGCAGCGGCGTTTTGCAAGGTGATTTCCCCGGATTTCAAAGCATCCAGAATTGGGTCGGGAAGGCCCGCCAACTTGAGACGCCGGTACACATGCGGCTCCGTGGCACCGAACGCGATAGCGATCGCCGCAACGGACACGCCGCGCGCAGCCATTTTGCCATAGTCACGAATTTCATCGGCGGGGTGCTGTTGCTCGCGCTGATGGTTCTCGCTCGTTGCCCACATCTGGGCGGTTTCCTGATCCGGGGCGATTTTCACCGGAACGGATGCAAAACGCGGATCGTCTTGCAGCAGAGCCAGAGCGCGAAGCCTCCGGCCACCGGCCACGATGCCCACCTTGCCCGTTTCGTCGCGCAGCCCTGCGAGGTTCTGGATCAGGCCAAGCTCTCGGATATTCTCGGCCAGAGCCTCGATGCCTTGCGGATTGATAACGGTACGCGGGTTCAGATCAGACACATAGAGATCGCCGTAGGCAACCTGTTCAACGACGGCGGTGATCGGCTTGTGCATGGTCATGGGGTTCATCCTTGTGATGTGGTGAGGTTTTTTGTTATGGATGCCCCAGCCCTTCCGGGCTGAGGCGAGGGGGCTTAGGCCCCAGCGTGTGTTTTCAGAAAGGCGAGGGCGATCTTGGCGGAGAGGCCTCCCTTTCTGATCAGTTCAGCGGCTTCGCGCTTACGTTGCTGAATGATTTCTATGCTCATGGTTTCACCTCCTTCCCGGCGCTGGTTGCGCCTTCCGGGCCGCTGCCCAAAAGGACCGGGCCGGTATCAGTATTCGATTGGGAAAATCAGCGTCAGAACGCGGCGGGTGCTATGGTCGTCAAGCGGATCGTCTGCACCGAACTCATAGGCTTCATCGTAGAGGTCGAACTTCCACCAAACGGTTTTGCCGCACACCTGCACTGACCCCATGGAATGATCCCCGTGCGGGTCGTTGTCCTCGTTGAAATCCGCGGAACCAGCGACTTGAAGCTGAGCCATGGTCATGAACTCGGGGCCTTCTGCCGCAACGCCCTGGGAGCAGACGACACGCCCCTTATAGGCCGGATGCCCGCCACAGATGATTGCCGCGCGGAAAGCATCATTGGCTTTGGCGATTTGCTCCGCCTGCGCGGTGAGATTGACAACCTTAGTCGAACCGCAGTTCGCGCAAACCTCGACAATCCCCGTCTCGACCTCCTTGGAAGCCGCGCAGGTATTGCATTGAAACAGTGCCATGTTTGTTTTCCTCTTGTGGTGAAAGGTGGGCCGTTGCGGCCTCTCCCTATGACTTGATATTAATTGCGTAGCTGAACCTAAGCAACGGATATATTTGCATTTTCTTGGAATTGTTCGCTTGCCTTCATCCGCGCCCCCGGCTTTCTTTGATGCCGGAGGGGAGGGAGCGCACGGCCCGCTTGCGGGCCAAACAAACCAATGTGACCGCGCTCTGCGCGGTCTCCGCTTAAAAGACGCGGGCCAGGTTCTCCCCCGGTCTGGCTTTCTCGTCAGCCATCGGGTCGGTCGCGCGAAAAGCCGTCCGGCACAGCTGACGACAGCGGACAACCGGACCGTGGAATAACGAGCACGCGAAGCGCGCGCAGCTTATGCCGCGAAAGCCGGTTGGCCGATGGCGGCGGCTGTGACAGGTAAGGCGGCGCGACCGGCCCGATGGCTGACGAGCTGGCCGGGGAACTCGGTCAACGCGCCAGCCCCAAGGGGGCGTTCGGCTTGTCCGAATCCCCCCTTGGGGAGCAAGGCCGGTTTTTGTTGAACGCCAAGCAAAACTGATCTTCTTGTCAGGTTGCTGACCCTAACTCAGAAAACAGACGTTCATGCGGCAGGCGGCGAAGATGCCAAAAGAGCCCATCGTGGCTAATGCTGCATCGCAATAGCCGGATCATGAAATCCCCCTTTACAGCCTTCTGCTCCTGTGGCTGGCTCAGCTTAAAGTTGGAAAGGTAATTTCATGGATTTTCAAATTTGGCTGGCTTTCGTCGCGGCTTCCACAGCACTCTTGCTCATTCCTGGACCAACAGTCCTACTCGTTCTCAGCTACGCGATCAGCCAAGGCAAAAGAGTCGCCCTTGCGACCGTGGGCGGCGTTGCTCTGGGTGACTTCATCGCCATGTCCGCGTCGCTCGCTGGGTTGGGGGCTTTGGTCCTTGCGTCAGCGACTCTGTTTACTGCCCTGAAGTGGATTGGTGCAGCGTATCTCATTTTTCTTGGGATCAAACTTTTCCGAAGTGCATCAACAGCTTCGTTGGGCGATTTGGAAAGGGTATCGCAAACCAGCGCGTCGAGCGTGTTCGGCCATGCTGCCGCTGTAACGGCTCTCAATCCGAAATCTATCGTGTTTTTTATCGCGTTCGTTCCTCAATTTGTTGTCTTGGACACACCACTGCTGCCTCAGTTTGCAATTCTCGTAGTAACGTTTGTCGGACTGGCCGCCATCAACGCGCTCGCCTACGCGCTCTTGGCCGACAACTTGCGAGCAAGGATTGCCCGCCCTTCGGTTTTGGCTTGGTTCTCACGTTCGGGCGGCTGCGCCTTGGTTGCAATGGGTGTGGCGACGGCAGCGTTCAAACGTGCGCAGTAGACGAGGCTGAACGGCAGCAAAGCCCCGCATCTTGCCCGTTTCACATCCAGTTCTGAGAGTTCGGTTTGGGTCAGAAATGCTTGACACTTGGGGTGTAAATGCTTCGCGAGTGTAGGTCATTTCCCCAGAAAAGGGCTCGCATTGAGTCAGTTTTTCCTGACGTTCGACAGTTTTCCGGCCACGCAGCGCCCTGGCGCGAAGGTCAAAACAACCTGCGATCTGCGCGGGACGCGCGGATCCCCGCGACCTCGATGCCAGAGCTTTCCAGCCCGCTCCCCCGAGGATATTTCAAGAAGGTGATTGGCTGCAGGCGCGCACCTGATCAGCCGCAGACACCCCCAAAAGGCCGAGGCGAAGCCGAGGGAAGATCGTCACCCGAAGGGCCGAGCCTCGCCCTCATGACCGACATGCGGCCGCGGCGCGGGCTGGCTCAGCGAGACAGGCCGCGCCGCACTCGGGCCGCACGAGGGCAGGGGGGCGAGGCTCGGGGAGCGCGCCGGTCTTGCCGGCGCGCGACTAGAGCCCGGTCCCGCGTAAAACGCGGGATTTGCCCAGCAAACTTTCGTTCGAGAGTTGATCCACCGTCAATTGAAGGTAAAGAGGCGTCACCTTACCGGCTAAGAAAGCAAGACCATGAACCCAATTGACCAACATGTGGGCAAACGCATTAGGCATCAGCGCTGGATGAAAGGCATGTCGCAACAGGATCTCGCGGCTCGATGCAATGTAAAGTTCCAGCAGGTACAGAAGTACGAGACCGGCGCCAACCGGGTTAGCGCATCGAGGCTTTGGGAAATAGCAGAAGCACTAAAGGTCAAAGTACCTTACTTTTTTGAGGGCCTTGAAATTGACACGCGAGCAGAAAGAGAAACTGACATAAGCACTGACCCGCTGTTCGCAAAAGAAGCCGTTGACCTGGTGCGAGCTTATTACGGCATCCCTGAGAAAAGCCGAACGCAGCTGCTCTCCCTAGCGAAAACCCTTGCCGCGTAGTGCGAGTTCTGGAGTTGTGCGAGCATTCCACCGAAGCACGACGACTAAAATCCAAATCAGCTCTCGGTTGAGGCGATTGTTCGACGCTGTTACCCTCGAAGCAGGGTAAAAAGGCGCCCCTCATACGCACCCCATGGGCGCTAAACACTTCAATGCACATAAGAGCAGCCGGGGTGCGGTGGCAAATTCCAGGAGAATTAGATGCAGGCACATTACCTCTCAGCTGCCTTGGCCGCTTTGCTCTCCATTGCAGGCGCACCTGGCCTTTCATCGGCGGCCGAAACCCTTATCTGTGATGTGGCACCGTTTGCGGGCAGCCGCCATTTCCCAGCCAAAATAGCATTTCACCTGCAACTGGATCAGAATCTTGCTACAATCAGACGCGGCGGGGTCATGGAAACCTACGAACAAGCTGTGCAGGCTGACGTAAAACAGAGCAGTGCAGATTCCTATGTCTTGGAGTGGGTTATCCAACAACCGGGCGGCCCTGAAAGCCAAGAGGCGACTGACGTGCAGTACCGCGCGGTGCTGAACACCCGAAACATGAAAATCTCCGTTTCGGCAACAGAACTCAGCGGAAACCAGGCTCAGCGGCGCGGCTCCGGTATCTGTACAAACGACGGCCGATAGCACCAGTAGTCCCGCACAAGAACCGGTCCGCTAGTTTTAAAGCCTCAAGAACGATGGAAGCAGGCAGTTGACGCCGAGCAGGCGTGTGCGTAACTAATATCTAGTTACAAATGAAAGCTGATATGTCTGAATTTCCTGAAGAATGGCGTGAACTTGCACAACAGTACGAAGCGCTTGGAACGATTGAAAAAGCCGCTGAAGCCTTAGAGCTTAGCTACTCGACGGCCAGGTGGCGGCTTGTCCGGATGGGCATAGAGATAAACCAGAAAGGGCCGTCGAGCTGGCGTATGATCCTGACCGGCCCCGAATGCCGCCAGGCTCGGATTGCAAAATCCATGTCCCAAGAAGACCTGGCAACTACGTCTGGCGTCACCGTCTCGACGATCTCCAACTTTGAAACTGGCCGCCGAACACCGCGGCCAAACACACAAGAAAAACTCGCATCCGCCTTAGGTTTGAAGGGCGGCAAGAGTGAGAGTTTAGAGGAAGGTGCAGATGAATGACTGAAGTGAACCTGCCTAATCTGATCTCATTCGCAGATAATGTGCGACGGGATCGCAATCATCCGCCTCGATTGTCTAATTCCATGTTCCTTTCTTGGACAGGGGTACTTTACCCCGGTGTCCGGGAACAGGAACGAAGTTCAGACCGGTCATTCAGTTTTTTCCAATTCGACATGGGAATGCCCCCCGCATTGGATGTTTGGAAAAAGGGGGGGGCGGATCGCTCCGCCCCAAGTTACCGAGGGAAAAGTGGCTTCGTCAGAAGCCGTATACCAGGGACACACCAAGCTTGTTGTCGGTGCTCTTCAGGCCCGGCAGCGGGTCACTGTCCCATTCGGTCCGGTAGGAAACACGGGTCGACAGCCGGTCGGTCATCTTGAAGTTGAAGCCTAGGTCGTTGGTCACCACTGTGTCTTCGTCCGAAAACAGCACATCTGTGTCCATAGTCAGGTTCACGGTTTCGCTGATGGCGAAGTAATAGCGCGATGCCGCAATGCCGGCGAAATCGGTGCTGTCATTGCCCAGCTGGTCCTCGACGTAGCGCACACCAGGACCGGCCTGGATCCGCCAGGTCTGATCCGGGGTGTTGATCACACGGTAGCCGGGGCCGAAGCCAATGAAGCCGTCCAGACGGTTGGAGTCGAAATCGTCGTAACGTACCGATCCCAGGCCGAACAGGTAGAATTGCTCGGTGAAGTAGCGGTTCACGTCATAGGTGACGAAGATCTCTTCCTTGTTGCGCACGTCATTGTCTTCCGAGAACTCACCGGCGAAGCCGAGGGTGTGGTTCCACGGGCCATTGCCATAGCGCAGACGGCCTGCGAAATCCAGATCGGCGGTGTCGGTGTTGCCGGTCGTGCCGGAGAAGCCAAGCGACGCGCTGCCGGTCCAGCCTTGGGCATATTGGTTGGTGCCAAAGCGGTCCTTGTCTCGGCCTTCTGCCAGCTCGTCGCCAACATCTTCCTGAATGTCGTCGATGCGGTCGTCCAGATCCTCGATCCCGACGATTGCGCCCTGCGCGAAGACAGGTGCAGCCACGAGAAGAGCCAGGACCGACGCAGCCAGAGTATTGCGTTTATTCATGGGTCTATCCTTTCCCAACAAAGTGACCCGTCCCGAATGGGCGGGGGCATCTCTGCCAATGCTGGAGATAGGAAATCCGTTGAGATTAGGGAAATTCGAAATAATTGATGATGTAGCGAGTATTACTCATGTGAATGCTCGTCTTCAATATTTCCAAGCACTTCGACCGTGTGGTTGGCACTAATATCGCACAGCTCAGCCAGGACGGCGTTTTGGTCGGCGTCGATTTGTGACTGGATTGCAACAAGGGTGGCCTCCGCGGTTGCGCGGACTTCCGGATCAAGGTCGTCCCTCCAGATCGACCAGACGGGGTATGGGAACATCGGAGCATCAGGTACAAGATGCAGCCTGCCTTCATCCAGGTATTTCTTGATGTAGCGTGCAGGCAGGTAGGCCGCGGCCTGCCGGGAAACGATATAATCCGCCGCCATCGCTCCAAGCGACAATGTAAGACCTGGGTTTGTCAGATCCGGCAGCTCAAGCGCGTGGGCATGGACAAATTCCGGCCCCCAGTCGACAAAGACATAGTGCGGAACGATCTCTTCAAACGTCGCAGGCCAGGAGGCGGCAAGAACCAGGTCCTCTTCAATCACCTTATGAGCTGAAAGGCCGGGCCGAAGTTGCGGATTGTACATCAGGCCGATTTGAACGACGCCTTCGATGAGAAACCGCATGATCCGGTCAGGCATGCCAAGCTCCGCCCGGATATTCAAGGTGGGCATCTCCTGCTGCATGATGTCGATCCAGCGAAACCCCAGCCGGGGCCAAAGCGAATACTGCGCACCGACCGTCAGGGACTTGGTATAGCCTTCCGGCACCCCCACCTGCTGGCGCGCCTCCTCCCAGATTTTGATCAGGGATAAAGCGTAGCGTTCAAATTCGCGACCCGCGGACGTCAGTTCTGCGCCGGCCTTAGAGCGTGTGAACAGAGGTTTTCCTAATGCATCCTCCAGCCGCTGCACGCGAAGACTGACAGCAGACTGTGTGACAAACAGCCGTTCGCTGGCGTTCACGAAAGATCCGGTGGCAGCAACTTCAAGAAAAGTCCGGACCAGGTTGATGTCCATCACAGCACCCATAAGCGTTACTTGAGATATGTATATTTCTTATTCGTTTTTCTGCTCTGAAAGAACCCCCTATTTAGAAGCTGTGGAGGCGGGCTGAAGCAACTGATGTGCCGCTGAAAAGCGTGATGGGGACGATGCCCCAACGCAACGGCCCCAAGTCCGTCTCCACTTTCAGTAATCCCTTTTGTTGGGAAAAGGAGACCGAAATGAAACATGACGCTATCCGCAAAATGACCATCGCAGCTCTGATCTCTGTAGGGTTTGCTGTGTCTGCTTGCTCGTCGGATCAAGCAATCGACAACACAGTCGGCATTGCCGCCGGCACAACCAAGGTTGTTGCCAAGGGTGCAGTAGGTGCCGGAAAACTGGTCTACCGCGGAGGCAAGGCCATTGTAGGTGCAGGCGAGTAGTCGCAAAGCTTCTACTGCCCCATAGATAGATTCATGGCGCCCGCAAGTCCTCCTTGCGGGCGCCAATGCGCATGATTGGCGCCACTCATACATAGAAATGCTGCGTTAGTATTGGCGGCAAGAGCGAAAGGCGGCTAAGTCCCGCACTGCTGCCTTTCCTTAGCGATCCTTTCAATGGTCGCTTAGCGCCGTTCGCGGCACTCTGCGGGTGCGAAGGCCTGGCTAGAGATCAAGGTCCTCTGTGGGCTCTCTGCCGACTTGCGGTGATGCGGCGGCAGGGTTGCAGCGAAACTTCACCAGGACGCTTCTGCCAGACGACGCCAGGCAGCCCAAAGCGGACATGGCCGTTGCCGCCGCAGCACCAAGACGATCCCTAAGGGAGGGCGTATTCCGAAAATTCGCCGTAGCCGCGAGTACGCTCTTGACCAACTGCAGAAGCGGTCATTTGGCCACGCTTTTGCCCGACGCGGGCGTGATCGAAAGTGATAGGCGGAATATGCGGCTATCACTTCCGCGGGAAGGGCCCTGCATTCAGCTACTTCAGTCAGCACCATCAATTAGTCCATTGCCCGTGGCGACTGCGAGCAACTCACTAGGTCCACGCGATTGAACACCCAAGATGTCCAAGCCATACCGCGCCCGCGACGAAGCAACATACAAGCGATTGTGGGCTGCGTACGACGCAAAACTGCGCGAGTTGGAGTTCTCAGTCTCGCCTTCCCTAGGTACTCTACCTTTGTCCACCCCAACGACAACAACGACATCGAACTCAAGGCCACCTACAAAATCAGCATGGCCCAAGACCATGTGGCCGGATTTTTCTGCTTGTCGAATAGCTGTATAATCGCCTCGACGTTCCAGATATGTGACAGGCTTTTTGTTCGACGATGAATAGTCACGAAGAAGATTCAGCAAGGCGTCATCCAGAGTAGTGATAAGCACCTGAGACCGACTAGCTTGTGTTGCCGCCTGCAATTCGTCGGCTCTCTTGAAGGCACCTTCAACCAACGTTTTGTCATCAGCAAACTCGATGTATCGAACGGGTTGGGATCGCCTCTCATCTTCCGTTGTAAATGCACTTGACGTAGACGACAGAGTGTCATCGAAATTCGTAAACAGTGTTGCGCCGGAAGCGAGCACAGACTGACAGAAGTCTCTTATCTGCGGTGAACTCCGGAACACCGCGTGAACAGCAGTTTTTTCCTCGATGGTATTGGAATCGGCTCCAAACAATTCGGCGAAAGTGTCGATGTCGTTCCAGCCTCGATCCCCAACGGCCTGAGCATGGTCAACCGTGAATGAAATGGGGAGCATGTCGGCATTGCGCGTAAAATGGTGAAACACGTGCAACTCATTGATGTTGAACAAGTGCGTTTCATCTACTGCTATGAAGTCATAGCCTTCACGAGCGCGCCGCCTCCGCCAAATCGGTGTATCCAGTTGCCCAATCGCAGAGATAACAACATCGTCAGTATCAAACTGACTCGATGCCTCTAGCTGTTCTTGATACCGCGTGAATACACGAAAGCTTAAGCCTTTGTCAGCATCATTTTCAATCGGCAAGCCGTATTTAAGTGACGGACAGTTCTTATAGACATCAAAGGAATCCCCGGCCCGACCCTTTATCAAGACACTGATCTCATGCTGAAATAGAACTGACAGTTCTTCATCTGTTTTCTGTTCAAAAATAGATTTGAAAGAGTCGCTAAGGTGAGGTTTGAACGAAGAAAAATCTTCACTTCTAACTTGTTCTAAAGCTTGTTCAATGTACATCTGCTGCAGAATCTTCGAGTCCTGCGCATCCCTATCCACAAATTCTGTTTCCGAAATTGATTGTCGCAAAACGCTTGCACAGAGAGATGCAAGAGTTTCAACTGACAACGAAACAGCCTCCACGTTTCGATCTCGGTCTTGAAAGCCGTCTTGATCAATAGCACTGAGAGCGTCCTTGATAGACTGTCTTGTCGCCTCACTGTGTGTAACAAGCAATGCATTGCAACCCCGGCTCTGTTTCTCGGCAGAACGAAGCGCACTAACTGTTCTCAGCAACAACGACAAGGTCTTTCCTGTGCCAGCAGGACCCTGCAGGCGGTGGGGTGTATTTATTGGGGCAAAAATGAAATTAGCCTGCTGTTTCGTAAGCTGTGGCAACCAATCATCGAACGGAGTATGTACTGAGCGTTTTCCATCGACCCGACCTTTAAGTGTGGTCGAAACCACCTGTGCATCACTTCTCCTAGCCGCACCGGATTCTACAATCTTTGCAGTATCCGAATAGACCTCGGGCAACCGCTCAAACACTCTTCGAAAGTTGGTTTCGTCAGCTACCTCTGTTGCAGAGTCAGCACCTTCCCAGCCAGTCTTGTAGACAAGCAAGAAATGGCCATCCATGTCTCGCTTTTTCAAGCGATCATTCATTGGCTCTCGCTCGATAGCGATTCGATATGGCTTTGTTGAATATGGAAGAGGAAAAATGACTGCCTTCGATGTTCCAGACACAATCTTTTCCGACTTATTTAGAGTCCCGCCCGACCAGTACTTTGCGCAGAATCTCATCAATTTCTGAAAGGATTGAAGGGACTCTCCGGATCGCAATTCAGTAAAAAGTGATGACTGCTCACAATCAATCACTAGATACCTCTTTTTCTTCCAGGCCCCAGGAGTTGTAAAAAAAACGCCCTCCTTATCTTGAATAAACACGATCCTCTTCATCTGGGCAACTAGCTTGAAATTCTTGGTGAGGGCCTGAATCAGGCGGTCACCTTCCTCAAAATCAATGGACTGATACTCTCTACCAGAGATAAACTCGGCCAACGCTCCGTCATCAATGCATACATACTTCATTCGACCTACTCCGCTAGCCAACTAAACAGTCGTCAATAATCTTTCCGATAACTTTATCGGCAGGGTCCGCCACGCCAATTCTACCAAATAGATTCGAGAACGATTGCAGTATGTGCTCTATTGTTGGGGAGCCGATCTCAACTACGGGCATCGCCAAATCATCTGCACCAATCATCAGGCCTTGCCACGTGATACTTGCACTGCAAAGGCCTTCATAAGTCGCCTTGTCCAGCCCCTTACCGATCCTCTCAGCGACGTTTCGCGGCAAAGTGACCACCTCTCTTAGAAGGCAGACATAGCCAGTATCGTGCGAATCCTCGGTGGCGATACGTTCCAAAAGGTAATGCCCCAAGACACCATGACGACTTAGCCGCCGCACGATTTCCTCAATTTTTTTCTTTCTATTCTTTGAAAACCACGAAAAGAGTGCCTCGAAGTCTTCATCAGACGCTATGCTTTCAAATTCGCGAACCTCAGCAACATATCCAGCGAATTTCTCACTCAGTTTTCGTTGTCCCTTGTTGCCTTGGTCCGTAGGAAAGTGTGTTTTCTCTATTTCTTCTAGGGTAATGGCAGTGGCCAGTGCATCGGACACCCCCCCCTGTCGAAGCATTGCCTTTAGGTTGCCGTCCTGTTCGCTCTTTTCTTGCTCAACCAAAATATCCAGCCCATCGCGCCGCAGCCAGTCTTTCAGTTTGACCAAGGGAAGATAGTTGAGCACCGGGTACTTTTGCTGGGCAACATCGCATCGAGCGGTAATGGTTAAGCCATGAACTTCACAACCGGCGTATCGGGACGCACGTGCGCATGAGAACACAGTCCCTTGAGTGATTGCCCCATATATCGCGGGTAGAAGGTTTGGGCGGTTTTTCTGCACTGCTGGCGACCAAGTTTGGTGATGGTTGGGCCAAGTAGTACAGCAGGACACGACAACCGCAAGATGATGTTCATGTGGTAACCCACCGACCACACGAAAAAATTGAACTGGGAGTGAATGACCGCAAAGCGGGCTGCGGCCGCAGCATTCGGAACGATTGTTGAGTGACCAGTTTGGGCCGGTCGGGCTAATCGTCGCGCCCGACAGGTCCAGCTTTGCAAAGTCCGGAAACTGCGCAAAGCGGGCGCACGATCCTACCCAGGCTGCACCAGCAGCGAATTGCACCTACAGCAACTGCCGCAGTGCAGTTGCTGCATCATCGGCGGTTGGGAACGGACCATATGGCGCCCGCACCTGGTTAGGGGTGTCACCAATCATGCGCCAGTAGAAATCTCCTGACGTCCTATCCTCGACCACCTGGAAACGGTCTAGCCCTACTGAGAAATCGGACACCACCTTGAAGCGCTTTGCGATCAAGGCTGCTCGCCCTCCAGGAAAAGCATTGTAGATCGTGCTGGAACTCACCCCATGCTCTTTCGCGATCTTGGCAATGCTAAGGCATGTGCCGACTAACTTCTGTTCAATGGCATTCCGCATATCGGCGTCCATCGCCTTTGGCCGGCCTCCGCGACGGCCCGCAGCCTTGGCGGCCGCCAGGCCCGCTTTCGTCCGGTCTGAAATCACATCGCGTTCGAATTGCGCGAACATCGCACATACCGAATAGAACATGCGGCCAAGAGGGGTTCGTGTGTCAATGTCCTCGCGCAAGGAACGCAGAGCGATACCTTTTTCATCCAGCTCTTGCGCGATGTTTAAAAGATCGCGCTGATTGCGGCCCAGGCGGTCAAAGGCAGGAACTACCAGCTGGTCCCCCGCAGTCAGCGTATCGAGGGCAGATTGCAGCCCTTCTCGACGGGCATTCTTACCGCTCAGCTGGTCCGTGTAGATCTCATCACATCCAAGCGCCCGAAGCTGAGCGACCTGCTGGGCCAGAGACTGGTCAGCCTTCGACACACGAGCGTAGCCGACGATCTTGCCACCAGCGGCGCATTCCTGCATTGCAATTCCTCCAAAAAACGGATATAAAAACACTAGTTGGACAATGCGGTTTTTGGAAGAGTTTTTGGACACGATAGTGCCAAAACTTCTGGCCTTCAGCCCAGCCAGTAGCCTAGTCTCCAAAATGATCGTTTTATGGAGAACCGGATAGTGAACTTTTCAGCCATTTTTTTTGCAGGCTCCAACGGCAAGGCTGATACAGTGATGATGAACAGCAAGAAACTGAAGACGACGCAGACCGTTCAAAGTTTTTCGGAACGGATCTCCAACCTGGCTAAGAAGGCAGAGATTGCATAATGGCACTTAGCTCACGATACGACGGCATCAGCTCGAAGCGGCTGCGCCATGCCTTTGCGCTCCAGGAGATTGAAAGCTCTCCTGCATCGGATGAGGAAATCAGCCTTTACAAGCGGATGCAGCGCAAGGGCTGGCCCGAAAAAACGCAAGCTAAGGTGATGCGCCGCGTGGTGATAAGTAAGGCAGTTCGCGCCGCTCGCCGCGCGGCCGGTGTGGGATAGGCTGTGGCGGACCACAAGTATTGCTATCCTCCTGATTATTCGGTCCTCAAAAACAAACTCGACATTCGGGATGCAGCCTTGCTGGACGAGACCGAACGCGGGATTGTCCAGTCTCGCATTCTTGAAGGCTCACCGGGTGGTCAGTTCGACGCGGCCCATGTCAAAGCGATTCACCGTCACCTGTTCCAAGACCTTTACGATTGGGCCGGAGACTACCGTACCGTTGAGATAGGGAAAGGTGGGCGATGGTTTCACAACCACCAGTTCATCGAGCAGGGGATGGCTGAGGTGGAACGCAGCATACAAGCGGGAAAGCTCGGCCAGGGTATGAATGCAGACCAGTTCGGGGATTACGCCGCAGGCGTCATTGCTAACCTAAATTATGTTCATCCCTTTCGCGAAGGTAATGGCCGCACTCAGATGGAGTTCCTGCAGCAGCTCAGCGAGCGATCCGGACATGAGTTGAACACGGAGAATATTCAACGTGATGTTTGGATTACGGCCTCCCACGTCTCTCATTCGGGCACCAATGACTTACTCAAGGCCGCTATCACCTATGCCATAGACCCGGATCGGACACAGACTGGCGACAAAGCTCAGACCGCAGTTCGGGAATACCTTGAAACCGTCCAAGTCGCGGTGTCCAACCTCCGGAACCCACAGGAAAAGCAAGCTGGCCTGGACCAGCTCAGCAAGATTGCCAAGACCTATGAAGTGATCATGGATGGGGAGACCAAAGAGCGGTTTCTGCCGGATCAGAACCGGGAGAAGGGGGGTGGGGGACGTTCTCGCTAAGTGCAAGCCAAGGCATTTGGAAGCAGGTGGTGTACGGTAGCGGCACCGTGAAACTATCCCTTCTCGAAGAAGCCCGGATGATCCTGGTGAATGCCGTAGGTGATCACCCGCTGGCCAAACCGGCGATTGATCCGGTCGATGGTTGCCGACAGCTTCTCCCGCTTGCTCGGTTCGCCTGGTGCCAGCGGTAGAAACAACTCACCCGGCCGTTCGGAAAGCGGGATAACTTCGGCCAGGTGGACACCGATAGACAGCACATATCCGTGCCCTTCATCGTGAAACAGAGACCATAGCCCTTCGAACATTTTCAGGAAAACGGCGGAATCCTGGCTCGGTGTCAGGGTTTTCGCACGGGTCCAGCCGCGGCCTTCAGGAAGCCGGATCATGAGGGAAAATCGCCGGGCGCAAAATCCGTCGCGCCGCATCCGCTCGACGGCTTTTTCAGTCAGCCATCGGCCAACCAAGCGCGCGGCATCAGGCCGACGATACTGTGGAGCGAGAACCTTCGAGTTGCCGTAACCGTTTCGCTGCGTGGGCAAGAGCGGAATATCCATGCCCTGCAAGGCTCGAACGAAACGCTCACCTTCGACGGAGCGCCATATCTGCCGGGCGTGGCGAGGATCGAGCGCATAGAGTTCCGCGACGCCCCAAACGGCTGCACGCTGTAACCGGGCTTTGATGCCGTGCGAAATCCCCGGCAGATCGTCAAGCGACAGATGAGCGATGCTGTCGGGCATGTTTTCCGGGGCAAGCCATTGCAGGCCATCCGGTTTTTCGAGCTTGCCCGCGATCTTCGCAAGCAGGTGGTTCGGCCCGATGCCCACGGAACAGCGCAGCTCCGATCCGACCTGTTCGCGGATAGCGGCCTTCAGCCTGCGGCCGAGATCGAGCGCGGCCGACAGCTCCGCTGTCTGGCCGCCGAGGGCGAACTGAAATTCATCGACGGAGCGGACGGCCTGAAGCTCTGCGATCTGGTCGATGACGCCGGCAATCTTCTGGTTCACGCGGACATAGAGGCGGTGGCGGCTAGGGCGGAAAATGATGCCAGGGCATAACCGGCGCGCGTCGTAGACGCGCGTTCCGGTTTTGACGCCGAAGGCTTTGGCCTCATAGGACGCCGCGACACAGGCCCCCGATTCGGCGCTGATAGCGGTAATGCCGACAGGCTTACCGCGCAGCGATGGATCGGCCTGCTGCTCCACGCTGGCAAAAAAGCTGTTCATATCAATGTATAGAGACCGCATCGGGGTCATGCGCCACGATCCTGCTTGTCGAGGAATGTCATATGTTCTTATTTTGTTCCAATGGTAGAACGCAAGGATCAGATTCGGAACGTGGCCTTCGGCGGCAACTGGTCGGAAGAAATTCTGATCGTGGACGAGCTGCGCCAGGTGCTTGCCCTTGTCGAGACGGCCGCGGCCGATTGCGCGGATCGCGATGTGGAGACAGAAGAATTTCTCGCGGCCATGCTCTATGTTCGAAAGAACATCGAGAAAGGGTCGATGCTGACGGGTGCCTTCTTCAAGGCGCTACGGATCGAAAATCAAAGCCTGCGCCGGGCGGAGGCCCTGCGCGTGGCGAAGATGATCCGGGGGTGGACCGGACTTTAGGGGCGCGGAATGTGCAATCTATATGCGAACATCGCCACGGCCGAGGCCATGCGCAGGCTGTTTCAGGTCTCGGGCGATCAAGATCGGATCGGGAACGCGGAGCCGAGACCGGCAATATTTCCGAAGGGACTGGCGCCGGTGGTGCGCCGCGATGCTGACGGAAAGCGCCAGCTGATCGAAATGCGATGGGGTTTTCTCACGCCGCAGGTATCGAAGAAAACGGGCAAGCCGATCAAGCCCGCCGCCTGGAACAATGCGCGTGACGATAAGCTGCGAAAAAGCGGCCTCTGGCGCGGTAGCTTCGAGGAACGGCGTTGCCTAGTCCCGGTCACGAGCTTCAACGAGACCAAAGGCAGGCAGCCGGCGACCGATTACTGGTTTGCGCTCAAGGGCGACAATCCCGATGGTCGGCCGCCCTTCGCGTTCGCGGGGCTCTGGCGGTCAGAAAATCCGGAACTGATCGAAGACGACGAAACTGAGTTTCGGCATACCGTGGTCACGACCGAGGCGAACGAGCTGATCCGACCTATCCATGCGAAAGGGCGAATGCCGGTCATCCTCGAACCCGGCGACTATGAAACTTGGCTGACAGGCGATCCGAAACAAGCCTCGGCGCTGGTCCGGACCTTCCCGGCCGACAGCATGCGGATCGTGCAGCAGGGCCTTGGTATTAAATCAGATCGAGGCGGCAGCCCGCTTGCGGGCTGAAATTGACCGAGGAAATGATGTGATCGAACTCAAGAAGGGTGTCGACTGATGGCCATTTCGACCAACGAAAAGCTTGAAATTTATCGCCTCAATCTGACCCGCTATGAAGCTAATGGCGACACTGACAAGGCTGACGTAGAGCGTCGCCTGATCGCACGCCTCGAAAGAGAAATGGCTTCCCAAAAGGCGCGCGATTGATGGCGGTGACGGAGCCCATTCATGGTTGCATCCGCCTACCTGTTTGCCGCGCGCCAGACTGAGGGAAGAACGCCCGAACCGTTCCAAGTGCCGCGCTGCGCCGCCCTCGCCATCATATATTCCATGAGGTAACGCGCATGGAACAAAGCTCCTGCATGTTCTGTTGGCACAGCCCAACCCGAATAGATGGCGAACGCTCCTATGTCTGTCTCCATCGAAGGCCAACCGTCGCCTACAAAGCACCGGGCTACGATCCGCTCATAGCTGCGCGCGCCCTGATCGTAGCAGGTGACCTCCTGATCCCTGATAAACTCTTCCACGAAAGCGCGGGCGAAGTAGCCGCAGTTCAGCTCGCCCTCCTGGTCTGGAAATTTGATCGGCTGCCCCATTTCACAGCTGTCCACACCAACCAGACGAAACCGCTCCGTCCCATTGCCCAGAGTATCGCCGTCGATGATGTTCGGAACAAACGGGCCATAGCTCTGGCCTCCGGCCAGCGGTTCGACATTGGGCGCAATAAACAAAAGCCCTCCCAACAGCGCCAAGCAGGCGCCGCTCGCCCGGATCGTCACTCCCCATTTGATCATTGCAGCCACTCCGCCTCGTAGTCCAAAAACAGTGTTCCGCTCTCGCTCAACTCCACGCGCGGAACCGGCTCTTGTTCAATTCTTTGGCCTGGTTTGACAGGATGGCGATCTAAAACGCGGCTATAGTCTTGAGCGGCCGCGGTTGCCTCCTGGCGGATCCGCGCGCCGGAACTGTTCAGGCAATTCAGATAATCCTCGACCTCGGAAAAGTAGGTCCGGAACTCTTCACGCATTTCCTCCGGAGTGAAACCGCCGTCAGCCAGATACTCCGTGTCTGGACGGAAAGGCTCGATACAGGCTTCCTGAGCACCGGCCGAATTCGCCCAGATAACTGCTAAGATCAAAGGAATCTTGTCCATCGTGGTCGTCCTTCTACGAACCGCACCG